>JABIFG010000018.1 GCA_018650795.1 Fidelibacterota bacterium | reverse complement strand
TGTGGTGAAATGACCCACATCGAATTTACGCGTTTCACCAGCATTAATAATGTCAATGGCCGGTTTCCAATCATGGTGGTGTAAATCCATATCCCGGACGAAAGCGTTTCCGGTTCCAACAGGTAGAACTCCAATGGGTATACGTATAGATGAAGTATTGCGATAGTAGCCATTGATGACTTCAAAGAGGGTACCATCACCACCGGCTGCAATCACCCCACTGTACTTGCTGAAATCAGCATCCTTTGTCAGATCCACACCATGACCCTGATGTTTTGTCATCAGAATATCATACTCAAAGTTGATTTCCTGAAGATATTCTTTTATTTGTGGTAATACTTTTCCGGCATGTCCGTGACCAGCCCATGGGTTGTAGATGATGAGTTGTTTCATAGATTCCACTTTTTGTTTTGTGACAATAAGATCGATTCAATATAGTCGAAAAAACGTTTGGTCTTTGCAGATATTTCGGTGAGATCATCAGATGCAGGACTTGATTGTTCCCAGCTATTATTTTAGTTTTCACGGCTCTAGCAACTCTGTTGAAGCAAGCTTGATTTAAACGAAGGAAACATAATGGATCTACATCAAATACTTTCTGGTATTGACGTAAGGGCCGATTGGATCGGACTACGTTATGTAAAAGAAAATACAGGATTTCGACTGGTCAGGGATGGAAAACCCGAGGCCAATACAAGAGAATCAAAGCAGGGTGTTATGGTAGAAGTACTGGTAAATGGCCAGTTTGCTTACTATGGCACAAGTCGTTTAGATAAACCGGGTATACAGGCTGCCGCCGAGCGAGCTGTCAAGTTAGCAACGGCAGCTTCCAAATTTAGCCTGCACTCCTTTGGTGTTGATGCTCGACCTGTGGCCAAAGGGAGTTACAGCTCACCCTATCAAACGGCCGCTGATGCCTTCTCTCCAGGAGAATTATCTGATTTGCTGATTAAAGCAACCGCTGAATTAAAAGTCTCAGATAAAGTCGTCACAACAAATGCCATGGCTCGGACCGTGGAAACTGAATCCCATTTTGTGGCTTCAAATGGAAGCGACGTTGATCAGAAATATCTCATGGTCTCCGCAGACTACTCGGCCATTGCCCATGACGGTAGCGTGACACAAAAACGGACCGACGGTGGTCTACTGGCCAAAAGTTATCAGGCTGGCATGGAAGTATTTGATGAAGCAGCTGTTCTGGCTCGTTGTCGCAATATTGGTGCCGAAGCAGTTGAATTGCTTACGGCTGAAGAATGTCCCACGGGTACCATGGATCTTGTGCTTGCTCCAGATCAGATGATGCTGCAGATTCACGAAAGTGTGGGTCATGCCTTGGAAATTGATCGAATTCTGGGTGATGAGCGCAACTATGCCGGTTGGAGTTTTGTTCGTCTTGATGATTTTGGTAAGCTTCAGTATGGTTCACCCCTCATGAACATCACTTTTGACCCCTATGTGGAGAATCAATTTGCCTCCTATGCTTATGATGATGGTGGATTGAAAGCTGAGAAAGAATTTCTAATCAAGGAGGGTCTCCTGATTCGCGGTCTGGGTGGCATGGAAAGTCAATTACGCTCAGGTATTAATGGTGTTGCTAATTTCAGGGCCAGTTCCTGGAACCGGGCTCCCATCGATAGAATGGCGAATCTTAATCTTGAACCAGGTACTTCAACTCAAGCTGAAATGATTGCATCCGTTGAGAAGGGTGTCTTCATGACCTCCAATCGCTCCTGGTCCATTGATGACTATAGAAATAAATTTCAGTTTGGTTGTGAATATGGCAAGCTCATCGAAAATGGGAAACTGACAAAAACGGTCAAGAATCCAAATTACCGAGCCATTTCCAACCCCTTCTGGCGTAGTCTGAAAATGCTGGGAAATCGAGATACATTTGAAGTTTATGGGACTCCATTTTGTGGCAAAGGTGAACCCAACCAAATCATTCGTGTGGGACATGCCAGCCCATTATGTCTGTTTGAAGGAGTGGAGATATTTGGTGGAGCTTAAAGACGCTTCCCGTGAACTCGCTATTCTAACAGTCGATAATATTTATTGAGGTACCCAATGGAAAAATTATTTAAACAAATCAATCAAACTATAATGACAGAACTCCGAGAAGGAGAATATCTGGGGATGGGTTTTGGTGGTGAGCAATCCAACTTCACCCGCATCAATGCAGCTAAAGTCCGACAAATAGGTAATGTAGATGAAGCTGACCTAGGCTTCAATCTCATACTAAATGGCCGTAGAAGCACAGGCAGCATTTCCCTCTCGGGTGATTTTGATGAAGATCTCACCAGGGCACGGGGAGAACTTACGCGACTCCGGGCAGAAGTAGTTCAATTGCCTGAAGATCCTTATCTCGTTCTACCTGAAAGCACAGAGACGAGTCATAATGAAATGCATGGTAATCTTCCAGATGCTGAAGCAATTCCTGGAATATTATTACCTGCTATGGGCGAAGTAGATCTTACAGGGATCTGGGCTTCTGGTCGCGTTTTTCAGGGCAGTGCGAATTCATCAGGTGGATATCACTGGTTTGCCTCAGATTCATTCTCCCTGGATTATTCGCTCATCACGCCCTCAGAAAAAATGGTGAAAGCAACCTATGCTGGCACAGATTGGGATCAGACAGCTTATGAGGCATTTCTAGCCGATTCAATCACAAAACTGAAGCTCATGTCATTACCACCCAAAAAGATCAAGCCAGGCGATTACAGGACCTTTATTGCAGCTGCTGGTGTATCTGATGTGCTCTCTATGTTTTCATGGGGTGGTGTCTCGGAGGCCGCTATACGCCAAAGCGAGAGTTGTCTTGGGAAAATGCGTAATGAAAATGTCAAATTGAGTCAATTATTTTCCTTCACAGAAGACTTTAGCTCCGGCTTTACACCTCGTTTTAATGGAAATGGAGAAGTTGCTCCAGAGCAGACTAGCCTGATTAATCAAGGTGAGCTTGCCGGTACTCTGGTAAGCACCAGAACGGCTAAGGAATATGGTGTGGAATCGAATTTTGCATCCGAAGGTGAGGGCATGCGAGCTCCCGCCATGGCAGCGGGTTCATTAAAGGAATCAGATATCCTTAATACCCTGGGTACAGGTGTGTATCTCTCAAATCTGCATTACTTGAATTGGAGTGATATGATCGGTGGACGGATTACCGGCATGACACGCTACGCCTGCTTCTGGGTAGAAGATGGTAAGATTGTAGCTCCCATTGAGAATATGCGCTTTGATGACAGCATTTATAGCTTCCTGGGTGAAAATCTGGAAGCGGTTACTGAAAAGTTGCACATCAACCCTGATGTGGGAACCTATGATGGACGCGAACTTAGCGCTATCGTTTGTCCTGGAATTTTGTTGAAATCATTTTCATTAACCTTATAGGTGCCTATGCCAAAAGCCACATCCAAACATCGCTATTTACTGATTGTCAATCCTGAGGCTGGCAGTCGCTCAACCATGAAAGCGTTACCAGATATTGAACGACTCATGCGAGATCGTGAGGCTGAATATGAATTTCATTTCACCAAGGAGCGCGGTCATGCCACAGAATTAGTAAAAGAGGTTGGCTCCGATTTTGATGTAATTGTTTCCGTGGGTGGTGATGGCACCATTAATGAAATTGTAAATGGGATGCCAGAGCTTAACAAACCAATGGGGATATTACCGATTGGTACTGGAAATGATTTTGCCAGGAGTTGTTCAATAAAAATCGGTGATCTGGAATCTGCAGTGGATGTTCTCCTGGGCCATGATGTAAAAAAAATAGATGTGGGAGAGGTGAATGGTCGCAGATTTATTAATGTCATGGGTTTGGGATTCGAGGGCAGAGCAAATGACATTGGTAAAATGTTGCCATTTCTCCATGGTACACCCAAATACATAATTGCCATTGGGGGTACCTATCTGACCTATCGGCGGATGCAACTAAGAGTCAAAATGAATGACATGGTTCTGGATGAGAAGGTTTTTCTAATCAGTATTGGTAACGGCTGGAATGTGGGTGGTGGTTTACAGTTAACGCCCAAAGCCATTTTAGATGATGGGCTATTTAATGTGGGGTATTTGCAAAACATTACGCGCTTCAGGATTCTTCAAGTTTTCGCGAAACTATATGATGGTACCATTGATACCGTCCCTGAGTTTAAGATGTTTCAGACCAAAGAGTTAACCATTGAGAGTGATCGGCCCATCCCGGCCCACATCGATGGTGAATCATTTGATCCTGTCCAGAAATCGTTTAAAGTTCGCCTGATCCCTAAGGCGCAGGAGATTATTGGAAATTGGTCCGCAGATACTAGATTTAGTTCATAATTTTAAAATAGTAACTCTATAAATTCAGAGGTGATTTAGATGAGACGTTTTTTAATCATAGCAGTCAGTTTAGTTTTGGCTGGCAATATGCTGCTTGGTCAAGAATTAAAGCCCTATACCATGGGAGCACAAAGTTCTGAGGCACTGGATGTGGTCCGAGAGAAGACCAGCCAGGCTCTTGTCGCTGCTGGTTTTACTATCCTAGGTGATTACCAACCTGCTTTGGATGAAACGAGATGGGTTTATGTGATTAATTCAAATGAGATGACTGGAGCTGTTCAAGAATTTGGCGGACTCACTGGCTTTGCAGCTGCTTTACGGGTAGGTCTTACCGTTGAAGATGGAATGGTAAATATCTCATATACGAATCCCATTTATCTGGGGTATGCGTATTTTCAGAAGAATTTTTCAGATGTTGAAGACAAGTTTCTCACTGTACAGAAAAAATTGAAACAAGCCATGACCGATCTTGGTACAGTTATGGATCAGCCCTTCGGATCAGAAGAGGGCCTGACTCCCAAAGATCTAAGAAAATACCACTATATGTTTGGCATGGAATATTTTGAAGATGTGGTGGAACTTACTGAATTTTCCAGCTATGGCGTGGGGAAGAGCATTATTGAATCCAAAATAGCTAAAGGGGGGGACACCAAACTTGTTTATGCCTATGAAGTTCCAGATCAAGATTTAAAACTTTATGGTGTTGCCTTGAGTGGTGAAGCTGGTGAAGCGCATTTTCTACCCATCATTGACATTGGTTCTCCCAAGCATACAGCCTTTCTACCCTATGAAATACTCCTTATGGGGAATACTGCTGTCATGATGCACGGTCGTTACCGTATCGCTTTAGCATTCCCGGATCTAACCATGACGACCTTTTCCAAAATTATGTCTACTCCTGGTAACATAGAAGATTTGATGCGTTCTGTAACCGAGTAGACTATTTAATTACTTGAATTCAACTCGTAAGTGCAACTCAAAAGGTATTGGAAAAGGGGTAAGCTGTTCTAGTCTATCCTCTGATCGCAAAACCATAATGAGGAGCACACATGCGCTACTACAAGCAGCTTACCCAGGAGCAAAGATACGCAATAAAAGTGATGAACCAAGCAGGACATAACCAGAAAATGATAGCCACATTTATAAAAGTTCATCCCTCAACCATCAGTCGAGAGTTGAGACGAAATCGTGGGGATAGGGGCTATCGCCATAAGCAGGCTCATCAGTTTGCCCTAAATAGAAGACTAGACAAGGCGAAGGTCAGTATTGACTCTGATGCCTGGTCCCTTATCGAGTCTTTGATACAAGAAGAATGGAGCCCTGAACAAATCAGCGGCTGGGTCTCAGAGAATATGTCCTATTCAGTCAGCCACGAACACATCTATCAGTTTATCCTTTCAGATAAGAAACGAGGTGGTGACCTCTATCAATACCTTCGTTGCAAGAAGCAGCGTAAGAAGCGCTATGGTAGCCATGAACGTCGTGGTCAGCTTGTTGACAGGGTTAGTATAGAGCAACGTCCAGATATCGTAGAGAAACGCAGTCGCCTTGGCGATTGGGAACTTGACACCATTGTTGGCAAAAACCATAAACAAGCTATTGTCACATTGACGGAACGCAGATCTGGTTTAGCTCTTATTAAGAGGGTTGATCGTAGTACAGCAAACCAGGTATCGAAAGCTATTATCGGCCTACTTAAACCACATGAAAAGTGGGTTCATACAATGACAGCTGATAACGGGAAAGAATTTGCTGAGCATAAGACAATGGCTAAAAAATTGGATGCAGACTTTTACTTTGCGCATCCCTACTCTCCTTGGGAGCGAGGTTGCAATGAAAACATGAATGGCCTGATCCGTCAATACTTCCCGAAAGGAATGGACTTCACAAGTATCAGTGTGTCAGATGAGATCTTTGTGATGAATAGATTAAATAATAGGCCAAGGAAACGTCTTGGATTTAGAACTCCAAATGATGTATTCTTTGGGAAACAAAAAATTGCACTTACTGGTTGAATTCAGGTAGCGATTTAAGGGAGTACTAAAAGAATGATCA
>JABIFG010000173.1 GCA_018650795.1 Fidelibacterota bacterium | reverse complement strand
TGCCTCAGCCGAATAGCTTTGAATTGTCTCAAAAAACTCTTTTTGGTCATCACTCCATTTTTCTCTGGTGAAGATTTCATCAACGCCAAAGGGTGTGGTTAGAAATGCGCCACCCTTATTCATCTCATTCTCCTTATTTTGGATCATTTCTTTTCCCCCTATCCTAAACGGCAATGCCATCCAGAATGAGTTCCATATTCAATTGTACATATTCTTCCAATGAAAAGTCGCTGGGCTTAAAAAGTGCAAACCAAATCATTCCGTGCAGAGAGGTCATGATTGACATGGCTATCATGGCTTCATTGACATCCCTAAATTCCCCATATTCTATTCCACGTTTGATAAGCACTTCAAATTCGTTTAACACGCTGGCGTATAGATGACTCGCCATTTCCCTGATTTCTTTATCGCGGTTGGCAAAAGCCCAGATTTCAGGCTCGACTAAAAACCAGTTCGGATTCCGTTTAAATAACTTTGCTGTAAATTTGGCGATGTGTAGAATGATTTCCCTGGATGGTTTTGCTCGCATCAGCCCACCTCGTTCAATGGGGGAAAACTGATCCATCCAATGCTCAATCAGGGCAATGAACAAGTCACGCTTGCCTTGAAAGTGGTGATATAAAGCCCCTTTGCTTAAGCCGATCTCGTGCACGATATCGTCCATCCTGGCTTCTGAATATCCCTTTTTTACAAAAATTGTAAGGGCTGCTTCCAATATTTCAATTCGACGTTCTGAGCTGGGTCTTCTCTCTGTCATATCTGGCCTTATATAGTTTTCAATAATTACATACCGACTGGTCGGTATGTAATATAAAACCCTTTGGTGCGTCTGCAAGAAGTGGTTTGTAGAAGTGAGTTAATTAACTTGAATTCCTCACCTAATCAGCAACAAGGCTATTGTACAAACCATTTAGATGGATTCGTAACAGAGACTTTTTTAGTGTAATATCTACCTGCGCTAGTAACTTGATGCGTTTTAGCAGGCAATGTTAATTTTATTTAGAGGGGAAATGTATGATGAAAAAAGTGATGATGATTGTAGTCAGTGTGCTCATCGCGCTAGCACTGGTTCAGTGTGGCGGGGAAGCCAAACAGGAAGTCAAAGAAGATTTAAGCTATCAACAGGGAATTCTAAGCAAAGTCAAACCAATGTTTGCTGTTGTTCCGGATAAGATGCCAGGGTTTGAGAATGATACAGACGCCAGAATCAAACTTGGCGAGAAGCTCTACTTCGAAACAGCACTTTCCAATACCGGTGATATGTCATGTAATACCTGTCATGATATCGCTACGGCAGGTGTAGACAACAAACCTACTTCGGAAGGCACCAACGGGATTCCTGGACCAAGGAACTCTCCCACCGTCTTAAATGCTGGTTTCCATTTTGTCCAATTCTGGGATGGTCGCGCTGCAGATCTTAATGAGCAAGCAGGCGGACCTATTTTGAATCCCGCCGAAATGGCCATTCCCGATTCAGCAACAGCTGTGGCAAATATCAAGGCGATCCCTGAATACAAGGCTTTGTTTACTGAAGCATTTGGTGAAAACAGCATCGACTTTGAAAATATTACAGAAGCCATGGCTGCATTTGAACGGACACTGGTAACTCATGATCGCTTTGACTCATTTTTAAAGGGTGATCTAAAAGCAATCACGAAAACAGAAGTTGAAGGTCTTGATCTCTTTTTAGGTAAAGCTTGTGTAACCTGCCATATGGGCTCTATGCTGGGTGCAAACATGTATCAGAAAAACGGACTGATTAAACCATACAAAGATCTTACAGACGAAGGTCGCTTTGAAGTGACAGGCCTGGAACAGGACAAATTCATGTTCAAAGTGCCTGCTTTAAGAAACATTGGACTAACCGGTCCATACTTTCATGATGGCGGTGTTGAAAGTCTGGAGGAAACAATTATTATGATGGGTGATATGCAGCTCATGCAACAGATATCTGCTGAGGAAGCTGCAAAAATTGCTGCTTTTTTGAAAACTATGGATGGGAAACAATTTACAAAAGGATAATCAATCCCATCCTGCTTTTAGGAAAAAAACTGGAGTGTCTAGAGGGCGGGGATGCATCCCCGCCTTTTTTATTTGTACAAAGCTAATTGTTTATGAAAAATTGTAGAATTTCATGACTTAAAGCACCACCCAGCAATCCCGTTATCAGAATAAGAAGAGCCAGTGCCACACTCAATGATGGAAATACCCACCCCTTGAGAGCCCATTTCTTTTTCTCCAGTACGGTAAAAGTCCGCACCACTACCACCAAAATAATGATCCATATCATGGCATTGCCCAGTGATATATGCTTATCAAAGGATTCTACAACCCCCAGATGGAGTAACTCCTGACCCACTACCAGCGTTTCGGCCAGGTTACCACTTATCGCTGCCAGAATAGCCGCAACACCAGCCATTAATTGTAGAGCATAAGCAGTCCGTGTATGCTGTTGGATACCTCTTACTACACCATACACATCAAATACAGATGCCACTACCAGAATGGCTATGGGAAAGTGGACGAAAAAGGGATGCAATTCAGCCATGAGCATTAATACAATATTTGTTTACGTGCCTGGAGCACAGCTTTATCCGATTCAGACTGTACAAAAACCAGAAGATTCATTGGTCCTGTGAAACCATAATCATCTGGTTTCTTAAGACTATGCTGGATGGTAAGACTGTTGGTCAGGCTGATGATACGTGAAGATGTCATATCCCGCATAACATCCATATGGAGATCCTCACCGTTTGAACCCAAGTATTCAATACTATCCTCGAGGACTAGAGTCCATACAGCCAAATCGGAGTACTCCACACCAAAACTATTCAATTCATATTCGAGAAGGAGACTATCGACACTCTCAATGACATCAATCTGAGAAACATATAATTCAGCCTCAGCCTCAGCTGCAGTTATAATACGTGTGGACCAATCATTCTCATCCAGAGTCCCCACCTTTTCCCCATCCAGTACCAGTGTGGGGGCCGCATAAGCAGTATAGTAGAGAACTCTTTCCATACTTTCTTCTGGATTATACAAATTCATCGGATCAGCGGGATCTGTCCAACTTACATGATAGCGAACAACAGCCATATCAGCAGGAAAAGCCTGGGATAGATTATCCAAATAGTGATTGGCTTCAGGACAATTGACACAGCCCGTATTTGTGAATAATTCAGCGAGTACCTGTTTTTGAATCTTAATTTCTACATGAAACTTCAATGCGGTTATTTGGTCACCACTAGCATTATAACATAAAATTTCGACATCGGTTAAGCCTGGTGCTACTCCGGTGATTGTGAAGTCCGTTAAGGATTCAACTTCCTCTTCCACTTCTACCCTACCACCAGGGTTGTTCTGACTAACGAGAATGGCCACTGAATCAAGAGCCGCTACCTGCTCGTTTGATAAATAGGGTGAAATGTCCAGTGGTAACAATTCACCCACGTTGATAAATATGGGAATAGATTCGCTCACATTAAGTTGGATGATATAACTGGCAGAAGCAGGAGATATGGTTGATTCTCTTGGAGCGTTGTAGGTGAAGGATAAACTTATTCTGCCAACACCTGTTCCAATGATTGTAATCATGTTTCCAGCATCAACTTGTAATGCTTCGATGACCTCAGCTACAGCTGAATTTTGACCCTTAATCTCTGAAAAATCAGTTCCAAAGATATTCAGGGTTATTGTATCATCTATTGCAAGATTCATCGTTCTGGATGTAGTTATTTGTATGACCTCAATTTCATCGGGTCTCCAGTCACAAGAAGTGATGAATAGGACAAGGGACAGCAGAACTAAACACTTCCTCATAGTCTCCACTCCAGTGCAAATCGAAAGCCCTCAAAAGGGTTCAGGACACGGCAAACACCACCGGTACAGCGAACACCACCTTTTTCCTTACCATAGGAAGCCCTTAGCCACATTCCGTCTCTTGGTTTCACAGAGACTTCTCCACTTACCCAATGCTCAATTGTTTCGCTACCCGTCATTAGACTTGGATCATTGCTCATATCCCAGATAATGGCAGCTGAATAGTTGTGTTCATAGTCTGCACTAGCGATAAAATGTCCACTCTGGAAATCGTGGCCCTCCAGGACACCCCCTGAATACAACTCACCGAATACTTTTGACGCCTGTAACTCAATAACGGTAGATAACACCAGAATTTCATTGGGGTGCCAGGACAAATAGGCTGGAACGAAAGTGTAATGCTCCATGACTTCTGCCGCAGACTGTCCACTGAGTACTGATCTTGTATAAGCAATTAACAATCTCTGATAAAAACTTGAACCTGAATATTCGGCTTCAGCATAATACTCTTGCCAGGGATTCCGCTCGAGGTCCTGGGTTGGTAAAATCCCAGGAGTGCCACTTGGGTCAGATTGAGAAGTTTGAGCCGCATTGACCACTAGCGACCATGAATCAGTAAGTGTTTTGCGTAATTCCAGATTCCAGCCCAGCTCGTCGCCATAATCAACAGGGTGCGTCACATTGCCCAGAAGGCTAATATCATGCTCTCTGATTCCGGTTGGCCCCATTTGCCAGGGTAGAGGCTTGGTAGCCAACAGCATGGGGTTGCGCTTCTGTGAGGAGGTTTCAGGCCCATTTAAATAGCGTTTATACTCAAACAGGGTTGTGAACCATTCCGGGAACCAATTCAATTGTAAATTAAAAGCCTGTGAGGTCTGGCTGTAATCCGGAGTGCCATTTACTAGAATTTGTCCATCATCAAGTTGTTGAATGCTTTGCGTAACTATTGGATAATCATAGGCTTTCCAGGTTCGATTATATTCGAGATATATGTCCCAACTGTCACCGTAAATGGACTGTCCCCACCCACTTTGGAGGGCGTTCACATTTTGATTGACCGTGTCGGTAACGATTGACCCCTGGTCTGGATCAATTGATTGCCAGATGAAATCGGATTTCATATGACTTATCACTGTATAGGGAATAAATGACCATAAGCCATTCTCACTATTAATTGTAGCCTCAACGCCTGCGAGCTCATAGGCTGCCTGGCCATCCGGTTCTCGAAGATCAGAGCTGGGAGAATAGAAACGATACTCTCTCTTAATCCCGGCCAACAAATCGATTTCATGATTGTCTAAAAAGACTGATGTAAACCTGAGACCTTTGATTTCATTATCAAAATCTATGGCCTGATTTTCATCCAGATTCAGTGCTAAACCTCTACCAAAGACAGCTGAAATATCTCCAATCTCGAGAGAGCGAGCATTTCCTATATAGCTGAGAAAAAAACGATCGATACCCTGATATTCAAATCCGTATTCCGGTGGTTGGCTGGATTCAAGAGACAGATCAAGATACCACTGACCTAATTCGATGGATCCACTTATAAAATTTTCAAAATAGTTGTAATCGGTTCCAACCTGTTCGCCATAACCTAGATTTGATTTGAGACCTAGATTCCAGGACACCCCCTCAGCTATTAGAATAAGCGGAATGGCCAGGAGAATGAGTGTTCTGAACAAGAAGAACAAAAGGGATGAATCAGTTCTTTTTTGGAGGGGTTAAAGCTTTTTTAATTTCAATTTCCATTTGAGCTTCATCACCTGGAAGATAACCCGTATGCTCCCAGAGAATTTTTCCATCGGCGTTTATCAGAAGTGAGAAGGGCATGGCAGAAGTGTTGAAATTCTTGTACAATTTTTGTTCAGTATCTAGTAGAATGGTGTATTCAAGTTTCTGGGACTTCACCATGGACTTAACACGACCCACAGTACGAGAGTCATCAATGGAGATACCTATAACCTGGACATTCTGGTCAGCATAGGTTTTACTAATTCGATTCAAGTGTTTCATCTCTTTGCGGCAGGGGACACAATAAGTCGCCCAAAAGTTTATTAATGTGACCTTACCCTTAACCAACTTGCTCAAACTCTGGGTCTTATTTTTCATGTCCTTGAGATTGACCTGAGGTAAATTTTTCTCCTGACCAAATGAAAGCGCAGCAATTAAAAAGAGGGGTAATATTCGCATCATTTTATTACACTCACTTGTCTGGAAATAGTCTCTCCCGAACCTGTGGCACTAATTATATAATTACCTGATGGCAAGCCTTGCAGAGACCATTGGAGATGATTTTTACCAGCTTTCAACTGGTAATGCCGCGACATAATTTCCCTTCCGTCAAGGGAATGGAGCATGATTATATACTCCCCGGTATGATTAAGATTTAGGTCAAAATTGACCGAGGCATTGGTTGGATTGGGATAAACATGGGAAAGTTCAAAAGACTGGGGTCTTGCATAAGAATCATCAATGGATACGGTCACAAAATCCATACTGATGTGAACTGAATCCACTTCCATTGTAGATGAATCTACAGCAAATATGGTCCAGGAACCGGTTCCAGTCTCACCATAAGGGAATGTGTCAAGAGTAAATAGGGCAGTATCTCCGGCAGCAAGGGCAAAAGTGTGGGTATCAACAAACCACGGGAGACATGCAGGTCCTACACAGAAGGAAGTAACCCAGGTTGTTGGTCTTTGATGTTCAATCCGTGTAACGGTAATTGATTGCTCTACATTAGATAGGCTAAAAATATCCCCATGAAGTACCACGAAATCCTCACTACCAGTATAGGCAGTATCATATTGGACAAATTCGAAATTATTGGTCTGTCCAAATGTGATTGCAACGAAGGCTAAAGCCAGTGCAACTATTTTATACGATTTGTGTTTCTTCCCCATCATCAGTATTTGTTTCCTTTGCTTTGGCTGGCCACATAAATACAAGACCTATCATAGCTCCATATCCAGAGCTGATATACGGATTCGAGGTGATCGCACAGGTCCCCGAAGCGCAGCCAATATAATAGTAATAACCATAACCGAGGATAGCTCCAACTGCCAAACCTGATAACATTTTAATGTATCTTTTATTCATTAAAGCATTCTTTCTTCATTAAACATGCCCTTTTTTATGTAAGAGGCATCAAATCCAGCTAACCTGAGGACACGAGCTCCTTGTCTGGAACGATTTCCTGTCGGGCACAAAACCATCATAGGTTGATCTTTATATTTGTTGAGCTCCATACACCGATCCTCAAGAGAAAGCAGGGGTATCTGGACGGTATTCGACCAGGGCGCTGGCTGGGCGGCAATTTCTGATTCCGTGCGAACATCTATTAATATATAGTTGCTGGTATCTGAATATTGTCGGTTAAACGACTCGTAGCTCATCATTGGAATATCATAGTGATCACCATATATACCTTCGACACCCATATAAATGGTGCCTCCGGTTCCAAGTAGAATCAAGGAGTAGGCAATCAAGCGATGGATCATACTGTGTTATGTATTTCGATGCTTGCTGTAATTTCAGCAGTTGATGCCAGCATGGCACTTACAGAACAATAGCTATCCTTTGAGAGCTTAACAGCTTTTTCCAACTTCTTTAGGGGAAGATTCTTACCATAAAAATGATAAACCATGTTAATTTTCGTATACACTTTTGGATGATTATCCGCCCGCTCTGAATCAATATCTATTTCAATATTTTCCACTGGGACTCTCATTTTTTTAAGAATGACTTCTACATCAACAGCAGTACAACCTCCGAGCCCAAACAGAACCATTTCCATCGGTCGACTGGCTCCGTCCACTCCACCAACTTTTTCAGTTCCATCCATCATAACCCAATGTCCAGATGTACCTCTGGCTGCAAAACTAGCGCCTTTGAGTTGTTGTATCTTTATTTCAGACATTTCTATATCCCCACATAATTATATATATTTTTTACCACAGCTGATAATATGGGTCAGTTGTGTTGGATTAACAAATTTGTTCCGTATTCCAAGCATGAAGGTGGCCTACTACGTCTTTACTTACTCAGTAATTTATTCATACGATCCACAATCTCATTTATGTTGGTGATCCCTTTTTCAGCAGCCTGTGCCTCCAGGGTTCCCCATACAGCCTCTCCACATGCCAGGCAGACGATCCCTTCGACCTTGAGTGGACCGATTAACTTGGGATATTCCAGAACTAGATCTTCAATAAGCATTTCTTTATTTATCATTTCCCTATCCTATTATTTTTTAACCGCAGAGCACGCTAAGAGCACAGAGTTAGGTAATATTAATCCGTATTCAGGGGAATTATTAAGCGAGGATTTGAATCCTCGCCAGATTTTTCTGCTAATACCCAATTTCTAACCTATTTATTGGCCACATTCGCTGCGACATGAATGGGATCATAAACTGGCGCTACCGGTGGTGCATAGGTCAAATCCAACATACCAATATCTTCCAGGGTCATGCCTGCTGTCAAGGCGGTGGCCAGGACATCCAGGCGTTTGGCAACATCTGATTTGCCTATCATCTGGGCTCCCAGTAACCGTTTTGTGGTACCATCGGCCACAAGTTTTATTGTTACAGGAGTAGAGCCGGGGTAATAATGAGCACGACTCCCGGCTGAGATAGTGGTAGATTCGATATCCTTAAATATCGCTGCCTCCCGTGCTTGCTTTTCAGTCAATCCAGTTTGAGCAACGGTATAATCAAAAACTTTCACTACGGCCGTGCCTAAAATTCCAGGAAATCTGGTAGCGGTCCCAACCATGTTCTCACCAGCAACACGACCGCCCTTATTCGCAGATGGAGCCAGAGGAATCCAGATATCCTCATTGAGAACAAGATGTCTATGCTCTGCACAATCACCAGCTGAATAAATATTTGGGATACTTGTTTGCATGTGATCGTTGATCGTAATGGCACCACTATTCCCCAAAGCAATACCAGCATCCCGGGCTAACTCTGAGTTTGGTCTGACACCTGTGGAAACAATGACCATATCTGTCTGAATTTGACCAGCAGAAGTCTGAACCTGGAGTCCTTGCTCTGATTTATCAATAGCATCTACTCTGGTTTCGAGCTGGAGGTCAACCCCTTGCTCCACCACATGAGCGGTGACCTTCTCCAGAATATCTTTATCAAATGTGGGTGCTATTTGATCAAGCATCTCCACCATTGTTACATCAATGTTTATGTGTTTGTAGGCTTCGGCCATTTCCAGACCGATGTAACCACCACCTATGATGGTTGCATGCTTAATCTCATGCTCAGCGATATAATTTTTTATGCGCTGACCGTCGGCTAAACTTCTCAGTGTAAAGACCCCATCATGGCCCACGCCTGGGATGGGTGGCACAACTGCCCTGGCTCCGGTCGCAATCAGCAGCACATCATATGCTTCGTGGATTTTTTCACCAGTCTCAAGATTATTTACGGCAATAGTGTTACTCGTGGCATCGATTTGGGTCACTTCATGTCCTATCCTGACATCAATACCTCTTTTTTCGCGAGCAATTTCCGGGGTAAGCACCTGTAGTTTGCTACCATCCTCAATGACATCACTTATCCAATAGGGAATTCCACACGCAGCAAAACTTATATGCTGGCCCTTTTCAAAAACAACAAGTTCTGAATCTGGTTGCATGCGCCTGATTTTGCTGGCAGCGCTCATCCCTGCCGCATCACCACCGATAATCACATATTTTTTAGGCATAAATTCCCCTTTTCATAATTGTCTTTTTAACACCTCTTTTTGAGTTGAATTCCAGGGTTAAGTGACAAACTATTTTTGAGGTTTAGGCAATCCTGCTAAATTTTAAGCCCATAGAAACAAAAAAAGGGAGCCTATCAGCTCCCTTTTTAATCAATTATAACTCGTAATTAGCTGAGCTTAGCAAGGATATCACTCCGGTTAAGAATGAGGTAATCTGTACCATCATAGGCAAGTTCATCGCCAGCATATTTACCATAGAGGATAACATCACCCTCTTTGATCAATTCCTGCAATTCTTCATCATTGCCGACTGCAGCAACACTACCACGACGTGGTTTTTCTTTGGCAGTATCTGGAATAATTATGCCTGAAGCAGTAGTTTCTTCCTCACCGGCCGGGACAACTAATACACGATCATCTAAAGGTTGAATTTTCATTTCTTTCTCCTATAAACCTAATAAACTATTGATTTTATTTCTATCAAAGCCAACGACCGGGCGATTATTAATCCACAGCTGTGGCACGCCTTGCTGACCTGTTTTTCTTAACATATCTTGAGCAGCTTTTTGATTTCTGCTAACATCGATTTCTTTAAACTTAATCCCCTGCTCCCTCAAATAGCGCTTCGCCGTCGTACAATGTGAACAGGTAGGGGTGGTGAACATGATTACTTTTTTAGTCTGTGCTGCCAGTGTTGTCATTATCTAAACATCCTTCTTCAACTGATCCAGGTTTAATACTTTGAAGAGGCGTTCGGATACAGACTCAGGAAGCTCACACTCATCTTCCACAACCCGATACAACTTGACTGAACGTTGCATAGTATCATAGTAGACTTTACACTCTGGACACTCCTCCATGAGCAAGCCTACTTCCTGACACAATTCAGAGCCAATATCTGCTCCGAAATCCAGACAGATTTTCTTTTGCAGCTCTACATCATGTTTCGGTTTCACTATACTAACCAACCTTCACGTTTTAAAAAGGTACTCATACGATCCCTCAAAAAGAGCCTGGCCCGCATAAGTCTTACTTTTACATTGCTTTCTGAAAGCTCCAGGATTTCTGCTGTTTTTGCAGTGGACTTCTCTTCCAGATCTCTCAGGACAAATACTGAACGATATTTTTCATCCAGATCATCTAGAGCAACCTTGAGGGCAATTCTAAATTCATTATCTGAAACCTTGGTTTCGATATACTCCGGCCAGTCTGAAATTTTCAAACCGTGAAGATTTTCGAAATCCGGTTCCTGAATGGAATAAGAGATCTGCATCCTGGATTGCTTTCGCAATTTACCGAGAGCGATATTCACACCAATTCGGTAAACCCAGGTATAGAAACTGGATTTTCCCTTGAAGGTATGAATCTTTTGAAATGCCGTAATAAACGTCTCCTGAAGCATATCTTCAGCATCCTCATTATTTCGCAGCATACGCAGTCCGAGATTATAAATGCGGGAAGAATACATCATCACCAATTGTGACTGAACCTTCCTGTCTCCATCTCTGGCTGCCTGGATTAGCTCCGGCGTCTCTTCAATTGTCAATTCGCGTTTAATTTGATGCAATTCCTATTCAGTCGTTACAGATCGAATTGAACTTTTATGAAAGAACCAGACCTGTTGAAACCAGAGTATAACGTATATCGGCTACTTTTTGAACGGATTTTTCGGCACGTTCACTCTCGCAGGCACCTTCACCACTATGTTCACCACCTTCGGCGCAAGCCTGGTGTGACCCCAATGGATTTGAGATTTCTTCTGCGATGAACAGACCTTCCATATCCACATTGCGACCTACAGCATTGGCTGGAATGATAAAGGCTTCATCTTTAAAGCGAACGGTCAAAACATTTTGGCCATCACTCACCTGCATCCAACAGCCCTTGTGCTTACAGAGATCACTAACTGTACCTGAAATGCGAACCATTTGACCATTTAAATCCTGAGCCTGTGTAAACACCTCGGCCACGGGCGTAACTTTTGCCAATGTTAGAGTCTGTCCAAATTGATCACCAGCTACTTCTGCATTCTCAGAACTACAAGCCATCAGACCAAGACTCAAAACCATTACAACCATCATTAGTGTGCGTTTGTACATGTCTATCCCTTCTAAAATGAGCTGTTTTTTCTAATCTTAAAGTACATGTATATCCCTGTACTCCCCATGACAAGCATAATTACTGACAGTATATCATAGAGGAGGAACCCGTATTTTCCAAAAAAATCACCGGTATGAAGATCAAGAATAACCCAGCGCAGCGGGACACTCTTTTCTTCAGTAAATATCTCTTTAGTCCCCTGCCTATCCCGAGTGGTTTCAAGACGATTCTCATAGTGATCTGGAAGTGCACTAAGAGGAACCCGAGATCTCTGGATGGATTTTAAATCATCCTGGTGAATAAGCAGAATACCCGTAATCGAAATAACAATGAGCAGTACGACAGAAATCAAACTAAGCCACTTACTATAACCGAATGTATATCTGTGAAATTTGCGCCAGGTACGCATGGATCGAGTAGAACCCTGGTTCAAAGTGAATCCAGTCGATTAACCATCTCTGCAGCCACAAGTTTCTCATGAAGCTCAGAAAGATCACCATTGGTAATTTCTTCCAAGCGGTATAAGGTCAAGTTGATCCGGTGATCTGTTACACGACCCTGTGGATAATTATAGGTGCGAATCTTGGCACTTCTATCACCGGTTGAAACGAGCGTCTTGCGCATGGCTGCAACCTGACTATCATGTTTCTCACGTTCAGCTGCCAACATGCGAGCTCGTAAAACTTTCATCGCTTTATCTTTGTTCTTATGCTGAGATGTTTCATCCTGGCAGGAAACCACCATACCAGATGGTATGTGGGTAATTCGAATTGCTGATTCTGTTTTGTTAACATGCTGACCACCAGCACCACTCGCTCTGAAAGTATCAATTCGAAGGTCGCCTGTATTAATCTCCACATCAACTTCCTCAGCTTCTGGTAAAACAGCAACTGTGGCCGCGGAAGTGTGAATTCGACCACTACTCTCGGTTTGCGGAATACGCTGAACCCGATGGACACCACTCTCAAACTTCAAGGTGCCGTAGGCATTATCACCTGTCACCTGAATAATGGCTTCTTTGGTACCACCACCACCCATTTCGTTCAATGTGATAAATTCATATTTCCAATTATTATTCTCAGTATAACGCAGGTACATACGGACTAAATCTGAGGCAAACAGGGCGGCTTCATCTCCGCCAGCACCGGCTCGGATCTCCACGATGGCGGCACCATTATCAGCTGGATCAGTAGGAATCAGTAAAATTTTTAAATCTGCTTCCAGCCTGGCGCGATCTTCAAGGAAACCATCCAGTTCTTCTTTTACAATCTCTTTAAGTTCATCATCCTCACCTCTGAGAATGGACTCATCTTCTTCGATACTCTTCATGAGATCTTCATAGCTATGGAATGCTTCCAGAACATGAGACAACTCGTTGTGTTCCCTGGCAACCTTCGCATATTTGCGATTGTTTGCCATAAGCTCAGGATCAGAAAGCTGAACCTCAAGTTCTTTAAACTTTACTTCAAGTGCAGGAAGTTTATCCAGTAACATTAGTCAATCGCCTCAGCAACAAATGATTGACCCTGATATTTCTCCAGATCATCACCAAAGGCAAATTTGAGAGACTCAAGTGCAACAGTGAGTTGATCATCATCTGGTTCTCTCGTGGTGATATTCTGCAACCATATTCCAGGTGCGGCCAATGCACGAACCCAGGCGATGTGACGATATTTTGAGCTCAGCTTCAATATTTCGTATCCAACACCAGCAACCAGGGGGATTAATGGCAGATGTGTTAGTAATCTTATCTGCAGTGTCATTTCACCAACGAAGAGTTTCACGATACTGTCGATAATCGCAAACATAATGATGGAGGACAAAAGCACGATAAAAATAAAGCTGGTCCCACAACGAGGATGTTGAGTTTGAAAAGGTCGTGCGGAATCCAAATCCAAAGGCTTGCCAGCTTCAAAAGTGTAAACGGCTTTATGCTCGGCACCATGATACTGAAAAAGTCTTTTTACATCATCCAGAAGTGAAATCCCCCATAGATATGCTAGAAAGAGAGCAATTCTAATGATACCTGAAACGATGTTGAAGGTGAAGGCAGTTTCTGAAAGATGGAGTAAATTGCCTGTGACAAAGAGTGGGGTCACAAAGAAAAGTCCCAATCCTATCGCAAAAGCCAGCACCGTACCAAGCACGGATAACACTTTATCCTTCAGTGTCATTTCGGCTGAGCTATCTTCTTCGTAGGCGATTTCCGCAGACTCGTTGAGTGTTCCAACGCCCATCTTCATTGACTCGAAAAGTGCGATCATCCCTCTCAGAACTGGCTTTTTAAAAATTGCTATTTTTTCCGTGAGAGAAGTGAACTCCTGGCGTCTGGTAATAATCTCGCCCTTGGGGTTCCTCACAGCAATTGCATAAGCACCGGGTACACGCATCATCACACCTTCGATGATAGCCTGTCCACCGACCAGAATGGTCTGCTGTGCGGTAAGAAATGCCTGAATAAAAATGCGAATTGAGCGTCGGGGCATCAAATCAGCTTTATAAGGGATCTATTTAGCCTTTTCAGCCGTTCCATATTTTTTACGGAACTTATCAATACGACCAGCCGTATCCAGCAATTTCTGCTTTCCAGTAAAATATGGGTGACACTCATTGCAGATTTCTATATGCAATTCACCAACAGTGGTATAGGTTTCAAAACTATTCCCGCAAGCACAAGTAATCTTCTGCAAGTCGTATTTAGGATGGATTCCTGTTTTCATTTTATGGGTACTCCCTTCATCAATTCAACTTAGCGACGGCGTCGGCAAATCTGCCAAGGCCTGTTTTAATAGCGTCCAAGGATGTAGCGTAGGACAATCTTATGTGCTCCGAGGCTCCAAACGCTGAGCCTGGCACCACGGTAATATGCGCTTCATCCAATAAATATTTTGTCAGATCCATGTCATTTTTAATTTCAACATCCCCTGCTTTTTTTCCAAACAAACTTGAGACCTTTGGAAAAGCATAGAAAGCGCCCTCGGGCATGAGACAGGTGATGCCAGTCATCTCATTCAAAGCCTTGACCATATAATTGCGACGTCCAAGGAATTGGGCGCGCCAGTCATCCAGAAATACAGGAGGAACTGTGAGGGCTGTTTCTGAAGCAAACTGAGCAATTGAATTTGGGCAACCTGTTGCCTGTCCCTGAAATTTGCCCATGGCAGTGGCAAGTTCTTTCGAAGATGCTGAGTATCCCATACGCCAACCTGTCATTGCAAAAGCTTTTGACATGGTTTGAACCGTAATGGTTTTCTCATAAGCACCATCAAATCCAGCAAGACTTATATGCTCTCCATCATAGACTAGGGCTTCATAGCATTCATCACTTATCAGCCACAAATCATTTGAAATAGCAACATCTACGATGGCTTGTAAGCTCTCACGATTGAGAACGGCACCACTAGGATTGGAAGGGGTATTAACGATAATCCCCTTGGTTTTCCGAGTAACTCCCTGGAGTAGTTGTTCACTGTTTACCTGAAACCCGTCTTCTTCGCGGGTTTCAACATAAACTGGATCAGCACCACTCAGTTTTACTACCTCTGGGTATGTTACCCAATATGGAGTAAGCAGGATAACCTCATCACCCTCTTCAAAGAGGGTCATCATGATGTTAAATAATGAATGTTTGCCTCCGTTAGATATGACAATTTGATTGGCCTCATAATCAAGGCCATTATCTTTTTTCAACTTGTTCACCACAGCTTGTTTGAGGCTTGTGGTTCCTGACCCAGCGGTATAGCGGGTATGTCCATCAGCTAGAGCTTTATTTGCTGCAGCAATGACATGGTCCGGAGTATCGAAATCCGGCTCCCCTGCACCGAAGGAAATGACATCAATACCTTGCTCGCGTAAACGAGCTGCAGCTTCTATCACAGCCATAGTGGCTGAGGGCTGTAAAGCGTTGATTCTTTTGGCAAAACTCATTTCTAACTTCCTCTCCTTAAAAAGCCGCGCAATATATCGGCTCCCCCCCTCTCTTGGCAAGGGAAAGGTGGAACAATAATCTGGAATTAATACGTCTAAAAATGCGGCGAGTTCCCCTAGAAAAAAAAGGAGCCTGGAATTAGCTCCACGCTCCTCATTTTATAAAATGTAATACGGTTAAAGCTATGAATTCATTGTTTGAATGAACTCCTTATTGGTGCTTGATCGCTGCATCCGCTCAAGGAGAAATTCCATGGCTTCAACAGGTGTCATCTCGTTGAGCAATTTTCTCAATATCCAGGTTCTGGAGAGCTCAGCCTTGGAGAGTAGTAGCTCTTCTTTTCTGGTACCGGAACGATTGATGTCAATAGCCGGATAAATTCGACGATCACTGAGGCGACGATCCAATACAAGCTCCATGTTACCTGTACCTTTAAACTCTTCAAAAATGACGTCATCCATACGTGAACCAGTTTCAATAAGTGCCGTAGCCATGATGGTTAAACTACCACCATGTTCCACATTCCTGGCTGCTCCAAAAAAGCGTTTGGGTCTATGCAGAGCATTCGAATCGATACCACCAGAGAGAATTTTTCCACTATGTGGGATAACTGCATTGTGAGCTCGAGCCAGACGTGTCAGACTATCAAGCAGGATGACCACATCCTTGCCAAATTCCACCATACATTTGGCCTTGTTGAGGACCATGTCTGCGACTTGAACGTGACGCTCTGGCGGTTCATCAAAGGTAGATGCGATGACTTCCGCGTTGACCATGCGCCGCATATCAGTCACTTCTTCAGGTCGTTCATCAATTAGCAGGACGATCAGGGTGACATCGGGGTGATTCCGAACAATTGAGTTTGCAATATCCTGAAGGAGAATTGTTTTACCTGTTTTGGGCTGAGCAGTAATTAGACCACGTTGGCCTTTACCTACGGGACTAAGCAGATCCATGACACGCATGGAATAGCTCTTAGGACCCCGTTCGAGGGTGAGCTTATTGTCGGCATAAAGAGGAACAAGGGTGTCAAACTGTGGAACAATTCGACCTTCTTCGGGATTCTGATAATTTATTGCTTCAATTTTTAGTAAAGCAAAATAGCGCTCATTGTCCTTGGGTGGTCGAACCTGTCCCCAGACGATTTGTCCGGTACGTAATCCAAATCTTTTAATTTGAGAGGGTGAAACATAGATGTCGTGGGCACCAGCCAGATAATTGTTGTCAGCGTCGCGGAGAAAGCCGTATCCATCTGGTAATATTTCCAAAACACCCTTGGAAAACATCATGCCCGCACTTTCGGTTTGGGCTTCGATGATGGCTTCGATTAGATCCATCTTTTTCTGACCTGTGATTGCTGGTACTGCCAATTCCTGGGCAATATCTGCCAGCTCTTTCAACTTCATGTCCTGAAGTTGCATAATGGTAAAACTCATTGAAATAAACCTGTTCTTTTGTGATTGATATTTTTATTAATTTTCTTTGAAAAATGATTACCGGGAGATGAAAGCTGCACATTCAATTATGTTTGAATTGCAATGTGAATTTAATCAAGACCAATACCTTGTCAATTAAAAATCGAATTTATTATTCATCCATTTATATATGCCCAACAGGCCACTATACGCACTTCTGGACTTGAATATTGTGCAATGGTGACGCTCATTCAAACATGGGGAAGAGGGTCTCAGCCAGATAATGGCTACCAATAAAGCAAATAGCCTGATCCTCACTTGATCGTAACTCAAGAGCACGGATATAGGCATTTTCAAGATTTGACGATATCATATCCGAATTCACACCCAAATGCATAAGCGTTTCACGCTCAACAGCTGAATGTCCCGCAAAAATGGTAAAAATCACATTCCCCGTCCAATTTTCAAGCATGTCTAACATGGGACGGATATTCTTTCGAGCATTAAAGGCTGCCACAATAATCGTATTGCCCCTATCCAGTTCATTGAGTGATTCCAGGAGCCGATCCAGACCTTCAGGGTTATGGGCTACATCATACATCACGGGGTGATTCTTTTCCAGGACCTGCATGCGCCCCAACCAGATCATTTCATCCAGACCCTTTTGAATGGTTGCAGCATCCAGTTTGAAACCCAATTCATCCAGGGTTGCCAACACGTTGGTGAAATTCTCTACCTGATGACGACCAAGTAAGGGCAAGTCAATCTCTAAAGTCTTATCGGCCACCCCAATGCTAACATGTTGTGAAAGGCCCTGAGGTACTACCTGCTGAATCTTGACTCTATCAGGCACATTGATAAATGGTGCCTTCACGTGCTGACACTTTTGTTCAATGACCTGTCTCACTACGTCAGAATTTTTTCCTAGAAGTGTGGGTCGTTTGGGTTTTATGATGCCGGCCTTTTCACCTGCAATTGTAGTCAAATTATCCCCAAGGATATTCTCATGATCCATGGATACATTAGTAATCACACTAACTATGGGGTCTACGACATTGGTAGCATCCAATCTACCCCCCAATCCGGTTTCAATGACAGCATACTCAACTGATTGCTGTTTAAAATATTCCATCCCCAACGCAGTCAGGACTTCAAAAAAAGTAATCCCAAGATCATCGATATGAGCTCGCCAATCCTCGACCTGTTGAACGATAAATTCATCGGAGACCAGGGTATTGCCCACCCTGATGCGTTCATTGGGTCTGACAAGATGTGGAGAGGTAAATAGGCCGGTCTTTTTACGATATGCATTGAGAATGGCTGCCAACATGGCTGCGGTTGAGCCTTTACCGTTGGTTCCGGCTATGTGAATGATGGGATAGGAGGTATGGGGCTTTCCCAACCTGTCCATAAAGTCTTCAACCCGGGACAATTCGAGTTTTACTCCCGGTACTGTTAAGCCGAAGATATAATCGAAAACTGATTTAGAATCCGGATTCACCAAATTGATTTAGTACCAATCTCTCTTGAAATGCTTGAGGAGTGTTTTATTTGTAAGATTCCAGAACTTCAAGTTCAACCTTGAATAGTTTGTCCAGGGGTCTCCCTAAAAAACGGGATGCTGTTTCTTCGAACTTTTGAGGAAAATCAGATACATAAAATTTGTGTTTACCGGGGTCACCATTTTCCGGGTTCAGTAATTCCATTTCATCAAGCATATGCTGAACACGGGTTGCCGTTTCTTCCCCAGAATCAACCAGATGAACAGAAGGTCCTACCACTTCCTGGATAATTGATTTCAGGTAAGGATAGTGTGTGCAACCCAGAATAAGAGCATCCGGTTTTTGTTCCTTGAATGAAGACAAATACTTCTCCAGCACCTGTGTAACTACACCATCATGGGGCCAATCCTCTTCCACGAGAGGTACCAGTAAAGGACAGGGTTGGACCATCACTTCCATTTCAGGATCCAGGGCCCGGATGGCTGCTCGATAGGCACCTGATCTGATGGTTGAGGCGGTTCCTATCACAGCAATACGTTTTTGCTCCGAAGATTTTACAGCAGCTTCAGAGCCCGGTTCGATCACACCGACTATGGGTATTCTAAAACTCTGCTGCAAACTTTTGAGAGCAACAGCGGAGGCAGTATTGCAGGCCACAACAATCATCTTGACCTGCTTTTCCCGGAGAAATGATGAAATCTGGTGTGCAAAACGTATGACCGTCTCCTCAGATTTTGATCCGTAGGGAACACGAGCCGTATCTCCAAAATAAATGAGGTGCTCATGAGGCAACAAATCGATAATAGCTCGGACAACTGAGATGCCCCCCAGTCCCGAGTCAAATACACCAATTGCTTGTTCTGAGTTTAAATCATTCATGGAGATAATAACTTTTCATGTCGTGTTTTATATTTCATCAGAGCATCGAATATGCCCTGGGCTGCTTTTTGTCTATAGGCAGACTGCTTCAATCTGCGAGCATCATTTTTATTTGAAATAAATCCCAATTCAATCAAAACATTGGGCATTGAAGCACCAATGAGCACAATAAAACCTGCTTGTTTGACTCCCCTGTTCTGACCAACTAATTTCTTGTCAAATTCACTTTGTGTCAGGTCTGCCAGCGTTTCGCTTTGTTGCATAAACGAGCTCTGAGCCATGGTAGCCAGAATAAGTTGTTCAGCGCTCAACTTGTTGTATTGGTCTACGTTTTTCTCCAATTTTATTACTGCATTTTCCATCTCAGCCACGGCAATCGCAGCATCAGTTTTACCAGGTCGCAGTAGATAAGTTTCAAAACCTGAAGCCCTTTTGTTTTTGTTAGCATTAACGTGGATACTCAAGAAAACTTTTCCGCCAGCCTCATTTGCGATTTTTGTGCGTTCCCAAAGAGGAACGAACACATCCGTATCCCTGGTATAAATCACTTCAATATCTGTACGGGTTTCAATCAATTTCCCGAGACGTTTCACTACATCCAGGGTAATATCTTTTTCCTTGAGACCATTACCACGGGCACCAGGATCGTGTCCCCCATGACCTGCATCAAGTACGACTTTATCCAGTTTCCATTTTTGACGTTCTTTTTCCAGATAGTGTGATTGATCAATCACAAAAGGACGACGAATTGTTAACAATATTTCAGGCGGTGAATCACGATGCAGAACATCAACACCTTCTACGGTTCCCCGCAGACGAAAAGTGAGCTGTGATGTTCCATCAAGCTGATCAGCAGTAACTGTACGAACACTGCTGTTTTTAGGAACCTTTGTATTATCCAGACCAGGCTTATTCACCTTGGCACTTGGCAGTGTAACATACAGCCACTCATCACGGTTAATCCAGGCTTTAACTGATCTGGCGTCGTACCTATTGGCGGTTCGAATCCGAATAACCGTTCCATTTTGTCGTTCTTCAATCTTTGCAGACATAATGTCATATGGAGAGAACTCCATTGGCTCTGCTTCTTTCTGAACCTGCAAGTCAGCCGGATCTGATCCTGAAAGAATGGTGACTCCAGATACCAGACCCACCAGCTTCAGGATACCTACAAAATCATCCATGGGCAGGTAAGTCTTACCTTCAAAGAAAATTACGGCATGGGACATTTGAAAGGTTTTATCCTCTACCATGATATAGTGGTTATAGGCAGTGACCTTAAATTTTAAGCGACCCAGACGGAATACAGTTTTCCGAACTGCTGGATTTAGGAATGCTGACACCTTGTATGAGTCCAATAAATCCTGCAGAGAAATATACTGGTACTCATTTATTAGATAGACCGGAATTGCAGGAACATATCTATCATCTGCAGCTTTTTGCAGAATAAGTTCGGTTCTTCTCGCCTGTAAAGATGTAAGCGAAAAGAGCAGGAAAAGTATGAAGACTATATATCGTTGGCGATTCATATTTAGCGTTGAA
Organism: Fidelibacterota bacterium; assembly: GCA_018650795.1. Classification (GTDB taxonomy): domain Bacteria; phylum Fidelibacterota; class UBA8477; order UBA8477; family JABMPR01; genus JABMPR01. Next base: position 31,386 of record JABIFG010000173.1, on the reverse strand, counting down.
AATAGTCTGAGGGGTTTTATAAGACAACGGACATCTGAAAGCTCAAGCCAAGTTGTTTGCTGGCAGTAAGTTTGTCCACGGAGCGAGTTTGCACCAACTTCAATTCGAGGTCAATCCATTGGAGAGCCTGATGTTTGAGATATAGAAACCACCGATCACCATCATCATAGCAAGTAAAAAAGCTAAAGCTTTCAGCTACACTGGTTTCATAAACACTCATTCTCAGTGTGTAGTCAGGAACCATATATCTCACATAACCAAGCGTCCATTTCCACTTTCCCCGGTCACTGGAGATACGCTGTTGAACCAAAAGTGCGCTTTCTTTGCCAGCGTAGGCGGACTTGAGATTTATCCGATACTTGAATCCTGGTGTAAATTGATGAAGCAAAGCTGCAGCTCCCTTTGAGATTTCGGCTTGAGCGAATTGAGCATCCCAAACATCCCCCACCATAATGGGGTGTTCTTTTTTTCGGCTAAAATCAAACTGACATCGACCATGTGGAAGTTTCATGATGAGTTGAATTTTGTGATGCTGAATCACCCTGAAGTTGTCATAGGATATAAGTTTGACTGACTTACCTGTCTCAAGGGCATAGCGGATTTGTATCTTCTTACCGGGTCTTATTTGAGCCCTGATCGACAGACCCTCTTCATTTGAGGCAGATGACCCGAGGAGGGTAAACACTGATCCAGATGACGTTTCTGTACCCGAGCGATACCGTCTGTACTGCACAGCAAGTATTAAGGGTTTGGTAGAATAGGTCCAGGTGAAAAGCAGCCTGCAATCACGCAAGCTAAGACTATTTGTGAACACTTGAATAAATTGGGAGACACTCAATTCCCTTGATAGTCCCAGCTCATAAACTATACCAGGCGTAACATCGGGATTAAGCAGAGTGGATCCATAGAGCTGAATCTTAGAAATTTGAGTCTCAAAAGCCAGTCCCAAAGTTTTTGCACGCCTAATTTCGAATAATTTCCCGCTGGGATGAATTCCATCTGCATCTTCTTTAAAATTATTATCGCTGATGAGACCTATTGCCTTCCTGTCAGAAATGAAAGCTGCTCCCTGGACATTTTTAAATGAAAAGCTACTTGCCACTCCGTGGAAGTAATCAACTTCTCTGCTTGAATAATGAGGTCGCATGGCAAAAAGGTTTTTACGCGTAAGACTTTTGGGATTGAGACTCGACCGTGAACCCTGTTGATTGAGTATGAGTCCCCCACCCCAGTTAACATGGAAGTCTCCCAGGATGACATTATCGAAGTGGGGTACAGAAAAACTACTCAGAGTAATGACAGAATGGTCTGTTAACTGGTTTTCAGTTGGATCCTGTTCAGTCAGAACATTTATATAGCCCCATTGATTCCGCATGCGACCTTTATTCAAAATACGCCACCCTTTCATAGACGGTGAATATTGCAGGCGCTGGCGCAAATGAATTTGAGTCGACTCAGAATCATGCTTCAAATCTTGGGTAAATAACTTCATGTCTTCCCCATGAAGTTGTTTACCCAGCCATTTTTTTGTGCCTTTCCGCCCATTCTGCTTTTGCCAGTCCAGTATCGACTCGATAGCCCGTGGAGAATATCCACGGGTATCCAAATCTGCCGAATCGGCAGTTTCGAGATTTATTCGTTGAAATATTGAGGCGAGAAGTTGCTCGAGGAATTGACTCTCATCAGGATCGTCCAACTCCTCATTTACCACTTCGACATCAGATTGTGGAAATGCATATAGGCTGCAAAGGAGGAATATCAAGATCACTCTCACGGAAGTATAAGCTCCAGACCAAACCCATTTGACACAGGCAAGTGGGGATGCATGACGCACACATAGTGAAAAGCCATCCTTTGTGTGTGGATGCGCCAACCTACTGAAGCCATTCCACTCACATCTCTGTATCCAAAGCCTACTTGCCAGAACGATTTAGAGGAAAGTAGTAATCCAAGACAAACTTCCAAAGGCAGGGCAGACTCTTTCTCCAGAGCTAACAATACGGAAGCCCGGGTAGCCTCTCCAGCTTCATACTGTACTCCCAGATGAAATTTTTGAGGAATGCTAAGCCTGCTCTTCACCTGAATTACATTTTCAACTGCTGATCCTAGTTTGAGTTGATCTGTGAGATGTGCATAGGAACTGAAAGATAGAGTCAAAGCATGTTGACTGGAAAAGCCTGATAAACCCAGTCTGTGAGAATTCAGACTCATGCCCAGTCTGTAGCCCTCTTGAACTTTCCAGGATGTACCACTGCTTACTTTTAGCTCAGTATAAAGCTCATCCCCAAAGTATTCGAGATTATGGGAATAGGCTTTTTGCCTAAATGTATTGATAATCGTCAACGCCCCGGCCTGAAGATCAAGTGATTGAAAGGGGTGCTGATAAGAGAGGGCAATATGTGGTTTCATAGGCCCCTCCATCAATGCGGGATTTAAGACAAATTGGTTAGGATGATTTCCCAGGACCCTGATATTTGCTGTGGCGGCTGGCCAACCCAAACCCATGTATTCAAAAGCGCCGAATGCAGGTGATGTATGTGGCATGACTGTGCAAAGAACAGAACATACGCACATCACTTTTTTGATGTGTATCATAATTTTTCCAACTTTTAACTTTGAGGATTGTTTTTAAAGTGTAGGCTATATTAACGAATAAATTAGTGTGTGGCAACAGCTTTCAATAAAGGGCATAAATCATGATTAACACCTTTTCCCGTGAGATGAAAGATGAACTCATCCAGCGTATTCAAGTATACTTCACGACCGAAATGAGTCAGGAATTAGGAAATTTTGAAGCTGAGTTCTTATTGGATTTTTTCAGCAAGAATATTGGACCGCACTATTACAATCAAGCCATCCGCGATATCCAAAAGCATCTATCTGGATATGTTGATACACTTAATGAGCGGATCGATGAGCTTGAGAAACCCTTACCCCATACAGATTAACGATATACCAGTGTAAAATAAACTTTTGGAAGCATATATTTTCGATCACCATCTTTGACTGAGATAAAGCGTGCATCCCCTCTTAGATCAATTCTTTCGCCAAGCTGATAGACAACCCCCATCAAGGGTCCTTGACCCTGCCAGTGCTCCCCATCTCGATTTGCCAATGTATATTCAATTACTCTGTCGTGTGTCAGATAGCCTATCCAACCATCCAAACCCCTAAAACTGTAATAAAGTTTCATGCTCAATTCCGACTGTTCTCGATTACTGTTGACCTGCTGAATAAAGGAATCCCATTTCAGTTTGCCTTCATCTTCCCAGCGGAAGCTTGCTTTAGCGCTAAGTGACCATCGTTGTCCAAAATTGAAGGTAATTTTTTTGTTCAGGTCTAAAGATCGATGAACAAAACTGCGAGAGGGTTGATCTAATTCGATAAATATATCATCATAGTCATAGTCATAGTCAAAATAATTACTGCGTATTCTAGCGCGGCCATTTCCGGACAAGCGATCTTTGCGCCAGCCAACTCCAGACCACAATACCAGGTTCCGGTTCCAATGATTTTCAGAACTTCGTGTGTTGAAAAGGTATATCAAATGGAACATGCCCAACTTTGTGCCCAGCTCAACCCGATAAAAAGGAGAGGGCTCCCAGAGCATTTTTATCTCTGTATTGAGACGCCATTCATCCCTGTCATCATTGTTGGTCGTATCCGGTGTATCATATTCTAATCTCGAGAGGGATGATATCCAGGTCAGCGAGTCTAGCGGTCCAGCATTCCGCCAGAGAATGGCCTCCTTGATCTGGTAGACAATCTGGGTGTAATCCACGTAATATTTGTTCTGTGAATTCTCAATTTTAAAGGCCGTCACCGTCGAGAAATTCGGGTTATTTAACTCCAAGGAAGTCTCATTTAAAAGGGAAAATCGTTTCCTGTCCTCACTGGACAAATTCAGTGTGGAATTTTGATCCACTTTTTTCCTACTGATCTCTGTGAGCTGGTCTCCCCAATCAAGACGGTGGGCAATGCGTAGGTTTTTTCCGAGATGATAAACGAACAGATTCTTCCAATTCAAATTTTCATTGTTTCGAGATTGGGAACTCCCCAGGGAATCAGTAAAAAATGCCTGTAACCGCGCCTCACGACGGATGGACGTCTGAAAAGAGGAGATATCACCAAAGCGAACGAGATAGTCTCCCCGGGCATTAAGAGTATGATTCAAGTGATCGGTCAACTGGTCCCTGGATCCATTAACGACAAATGAAGATTGTTGCTGGGCAGTATGCCAGGATTTGCGAATATCTATTTCACTTGTCCAACCTTCATCTACAATTCCATAACGTTCTACAGTTCTGCCACCTATAAAAAATGACAGGTTATCATTTTGCTTTAAACCAACCAGTAAGGCCCAATTATCAATAGTTGATTTCAGGCCGGTACGGTGGTCTTTATGCTGACTGCTCTCCAGGCGAATACTCTTACCGCGCTGTTTCCCCCATGAAAAATCACTCTTGAGCCGGTGCTCAAGAGAATATTGTTTTTCATTAGAAAGGTTATTGTCAAAGGAAAATACTTTGTATCTAAGAACATCATTTACCTGCAAATCACTTCCCTCAAAGCTTTGCTTGTAATTGAGTTGAAAATCATTGTTGGTGGAGAGATTATCCTGCCGAAAAATATAGGCAAGGGAATCCTGGCCTGCTGCAAAACTGGTACTCACAATCAGCACACCAAGCATAGGTACTATTAAAAGTCTCCTGAGAGAGGAAAACAAATTGTGGTTCATGTTCAGAAAAGTTGAGCAGGAATCAGGCCCGTAAGCACTTCGGGTGAAACTATGAAATTGCCGGGATCGCAATCAATTCTCATTCTTTACAATAAGTACGAAAACTGATCTCTTTTTTCGCAGTTTTTCATTTATTGGTTACCCCATCCCTTTTGGTTTCGGTAACAACATGAAAAACTTTTTCACCTGGCTTTGCCATACGAAACCTTTCGCGGGCGATACGCTCCAAATAGTCTGGATCGTTTAATAAACGGTCACGATCACTCTCTAACTCAGCTTTCTCAATTTCCAGGCGAGCAATATGTGATTCCATATCTCTGATTTCCTGTTTGAGCTGAAGTAAACTATACAAGCCCTCATCTCGCATGACAAAGATTTGAAAGATGATTAAAAGTATAATTGCCCCAGATATCCAGGCGACTTTATTTTCGAATAAGCCACCCGACTTCCTTGAGGAACGTGTGCTAGTTGAACGTGACCGCTTTTTTGCCATAAGAAACCCTATTTAGGATTAAGGGCTTTAAAACCTTTAAAGGTGGCAAGATCACCCAATTCTTCTTCAATACGTAGCAGCTGATTGTACTTGGCAATACGATCGCTACGTGAAGCTGAGCCCGTTTTGATCTGTCCAGCTCCAGTGGCTACAGCCAGATCGGCGATGGTAGTATCTTCTGTTTCACCAGATCTGTGGGAAATAACGCAGGTCATATTGTTCTCATGAGCCAGCTTGATAGTATCCAGGGTTTCTGTCAATGTACCAATCTGGTTCAATTTGATCAGGATACTATTCATCGCTGTCATATCGATGGCTTTCTGAAGCCGGATCGGGTTAGTTACGGTAAGGTCATCACCAACAAGCTGAATCTTGCTACCCAGTTTGGCATATAATTTCTGCCAGCCTTCCCAATCATTTTCGTCCATACCGTCCTCGATAGAAACGATGGGATACTTGGAGACCCAGTCAGCATAAAAATCAACAATCTCATCTGAATTGAGGGTGCGACCTTCACCGGCCAGACTGTACAAGCCTGTTTTGGGATCATAAATCTCGCTGGAAGCAACATCCAGGGCAATAAAGAGGTCTTTACCGGCCTTGTAACCCGTTTTTTCGATGGCTTCCAGGATAACTTCAACTGCTTCTTCGTTTGAACGCAGATTTGGTGCAAAACCACCTTCATCGCCAACTGAAGTATTCATGCCCTTGTTTTTAAGGACACCTTTGAGATGATGAAAAGTCTCGGCACCCATTTGGAGTGCCTGCTTAAAAGTGCTGGCTCCCAGTGGGAAAACCATAAATTCCTGAAAATCAACATTGTTGTCGGCATGCTCGCCACCATTGAGAATATTCATCATCGGTGTTGGGAGGAGTGTGGCATCTTCACCACCGAGATATTCATATAAGGTGAGATCAAAATCCATGGCAGCAGCTTTAGCAGTTGCCAATGAGATGCCTAAAATGGCATTCGCACCATATTTGGACTTATTATCCGTTCCGTCAGCAACGATCATTTTTTCATCAACAGCACGCTGTTCCACAGCTTCCATACCAATCACAACATCTGCTAGAACATCATTCACATTGGCTACGGCTTTGGTCACACCTTTACCAAGGTAAACCGATTTATCTCCATCACGCAATTCCATGGCCTCATGTTCACCAGTAGATGCTCCAGAAGGTACTGCTGCGCGTCCAAACGCACCACTTTCCAGGTACACATCAACTTCAACAGTAGGATTTCCACGAGAATCCATGATCTGACGACCAAGAATATCAACAATCTTTGACATAAAAACTCCGATTAAATTTTTCGTTTATGAGGTAATTAATAGTGTTTAGTGCGGTAATCATCAGCTTACAATGTAATCCAAAAGCATTGGGTCTGAAAGGCCGAGAGTACAAAGTATGATCCTCGAATTCAAATATCAAGAACCCGGTTTCCAGGGCTTGTCGAAACACCATTTCAAGCTGTTAAATGTGTCCCTAATTGTCACGAATTTTGATAGCCTTCAGCCTCTGCGAAAATTATTATAACGCATGCTGGAAACTAAACTTAGACATCTGATCCTGAGCATGCTGGGTATTATCCTATTAGGTACTACCGGCTATGTTGTCATTGAACATGTTGGTTGGTTTGATGCCTTTTATATGACGGCTATTACTCTGGCAACCGTAGGATTTGAAGAGGTCTGGAAAATGTCAGACCTTGGGCATCTCTGGACTATAATTGTGATGTTTTCAGGAATTGGACTTTTCTTCATCATTGCCGGTCATATTGCACAGCAGGCAGTGGATCTTAAACGCTACAGGAGGTTTCGCATGGCGAAACGCATCAAAAAATTGAATAATCACTTTATTTTATGTGGGTATGGACGCATGGGGCAATCCATCGCCAAAGAACTACAAAATGCAGGTAAAAGCTTTGTAGTTATTGAAAAGGATGTAGCTAAAATCGCCGCCCTGCTGCAGAATGATATCGTGCTTATCGAAGGAGATGCTACACAGGATGAGGTCCTATTGGATGCTGGAATTGAAAAAGCCACCACCCTCATCGGTGTTTTGAAAGATGATCAGGACAACCTGTTTTTGACACTTTCTGCCAGAAGTTTAAAAAGTGATCTATTTATTCTAACCAGAGCCACTGTGCCAGAATCCATCCCTAAGATGACCAGAGCAGGAGCTGACAGTGTGATTAACCCCTATGAAGCAGCCGGAACCAAGCTGGCACGACAAGCTATGGCTCCAGGTGTTGTTGATTTTATCGAGCTTATCATGAATAGAGGGAACCTTGATCTGGTCCTGGAAACAATCAAAATTGAAGCCAACTCACAGGCTGAGGGCAAGTCAATCATAGATCTTGAAGTGAGAAAAAATCACAATATCATCATCACCGCAGTTGAACAGAGTACCGGTGAGGCAAATTTTAATCCTGACCCCAATTATAAACTTAATGCTCAGGACAAATTAATTGCGCTAGGTTCCAAGGAAAATCTAAATGGTTTTGAAAAGCTTTGTGAAGCTCTGCTATAATGTTCAGAATTCTTTTTGACCATTGCAAGTGGAATGCTTGAGGATCACATAATTTCAATCAAATATTAATTAAGAAGATAAATTAGGAATAAGAGAATGGCTTTAACCTGTGGAATTGTTGGACTACCAAACGTTGGTAAATCTACGGTTTTTAATGCATTAACCGCTTCGGATATCCCCGCTGAAAACTACCCTTTTTGCACTATCGACCCAAATGTAGGGATTGTGCCTATTCCAGACCAGAAGTTGCACGCATTAACAAAAATTTATGAACCTGAAAAGACCACGCCCGCTGTGATGGAATTTGTGGATATTGCAGGTCTGGTCCGCGGTGCCAGCAAGGGTGAAGGCCTGGGGAATCAATTTCTGGGACATATTCGAGAAGTCACGGCCATCGTCCATGTTGTACGCTGCTTCGAAGATGAAAATGTCACCCATGTCGATGGATCTATTGACCCCATCAGAGATGTAGAAACCGTTGAGAGTGAACTCATTATCAAGGATCTGGACTCTGTGGAGAAACAACTTCATCGCGTGACAAAACTGGCTCGCTCCGGTGATAAAAATGCACGGGCTGATGAGGCTTTGCTCACAAAAATCCGTAATCATCTCGATGATATCAAACCAGCCAGAAGTATGAATCTGGATGAGGATGAAATCATTCGGACCAATGGCTACTTTTTGCTTACTATGAAGCCCATTCTCTATGTTGCAAATGTGGATGAAGAAGAAATACTGGCAGAAGAACGGAGCTCGCTGACACAACGATTATTTGATTATGCAGATTCAACGGGAGCTGGGGCATTGCGCTTATGTGGTAAGCTTGAGCAGGAAATCGCTATCCTGGATGAAGCTGAGAAGTTTGATTTCTGTGAAGAATTCGGTCTGGCTGAGCCAGGATTGAATAAATTGATCCATCGGGCTTATGATCTATTGCACTTACAATCATTTTATACGGCTGGTCCAAAAGAAGTCAGAGCCTGGACCATAAAAAAAGGTTCTACAGCCCCCAAAGCTGCAGCAGAAATTCATACTGACTTTGAAAAAGGCTTTATCAAAGCAGCTATATTCAAGTTCGATGATCTCATGATTCATGGTTCAGAAAAAGCGCTAAAAGAGAAGGGCTTAATTTCACTGGAGGGCAAAGAATATATCGTTCAGGAAGGTGACTGTATTTACTTCCATTTCAACGTGTAATTAAGGGTATCCCTACATGCCGAAACTGGACCAGATATCCATCTATCCCATTAAATCATGTGCTGGAATTGATCTTGATGCAAGTGAGGTTTTGAATCGTGGATTTCCATTAGATAGACGTTGGCTCCTGGTTGATGAAGCGGGTCAATTTATTTCTCAACGGAAGTCTCCCCGTTTAGGTCAAATCAGACTTACCCGTGATCATACGCAACTCAGCGTGAGCTACCCCGATAAAGCACCACTCAATCTTGATTTAAATGTTCACAGCAGTGTTCGCCACAAAGCCATGATCTGGAGTGATAAAGTTGACGGTATGTGGGTAGGCCACGAATTTGATGACTGGTTTAGTAATGTGCTAGAGCAACAAGTTCATCTCATTCATATGAATGATGAGGTACATCGACCCCTCATCAAAGAACATCTCCCTCAGCACCGTTCATTTGAAGTCAGTTTCGCTGATGGATATCCCTATCTCCTAACATCTCAAGCATCACTGGATGACCTCAATGGTCGTCTGGACAATCCAGTACCCATGGATAGATTTAGGGCAAACCTGATGGTGAGTGGATTTGAAGCATTCGCTGAAGATCATTGGAAAAAGATCAAGATTGGTGAGGTTGAATTTTTGGTTGTAAAGCCCTGTGCCCGCTGTCAGATCACGACCATCAATCAGAAAACTGGTGCAAGCTCAAAAGAACCCCTTAAAACTCTGGCAACCTATCGGAAACAGGCCGGGAAGGTTATGTTCGGTATGAATCTGGTTGCGCTAAGTGCAGGAAGCGTGCGTCTCAATGATCCTGTCCTAATTATACAATGAGACTCCATTTCCGAAAATATGGAGCAGGTGAAACCCTCATCATATTGCACGGCCTGTTCGGGTCGTCAGATAATTGGCACACACTGGCACGTCGATGGGGACGATCATTCCAGGTTTATGCTCTGGATCAGCGAAATCATGGGAGTTCTCCACATGAATCGGCCATGAATTATGCAGAACTGGTCCATGATCTTCACCAGTTTATTGCACAGGAACGCCTGGGCTCTGTTCATATTGTTGGTCACTCTATGGGGGGCAAGGTTGGAATGCTCTTCGCCTCTACCCATCCAGAACTGGTTAAGAGTTTAACTGTACTTGATATTGGAATAGATCGTGTCGTGGGGAAGCATGAGTTCATCCTGAAAGCTCTTTCAACAATAAATCCTGATGAGTTCTCGAATAGGGATGAGATCAAGCGAGAACTACAAAATTTGATTAAATCAGCTCCCATTCGACAATTTCTACTCAAGAACATTCTAAGGCGGTTGGATGGTAGCCTGAGCTGGAAGTTTAATCGAGATGCCTTGTTAGAACATTACGACGATTTAACTATGAGTCTGGATCTCAGTGAACCTTTCATCGGCTCAGTTCTGTTTCTCAGAGGTGAAAACTCTGACTATTTGGAAACATCGCTCTCCCCAGAAATTCTACAATATTTTCCCCTCGCTCAATTACAAACAATAGAAGGTGCCGGGCACTGGATACATGCAGATGAACCAGATGTACTTTCCAGCCTGGTTTTAGATTTTATAAGCTGAACTTCAAGGTCGGAATAAATTAAATAATATTGCTTTATTGAATTGATTGTCACCCCTCCCTCCTACATATTTTAGGCCTTATTAATCAATTTGTTTTAACCCTCCATAAGCGAGAGAAATTATGAAAAAAGCCTTCCGCCCAATTGTCCTGAATATCAGTTTGATTCTCATCACCAGCTTCATTGTCAATTGTGGTCCAGCGCCAGGTGCTGCACCGCAGGAAGTGAATGTTGACCCGTTGCGCTTTGCAGATGTAGTGGCAGGGTTTAAGTCTGCAGATTCATTAAAAAAGCCGCGCAGTAATTCAGTTCTATTTGTGGGTAGTTCAAGTATCCGCGGCTGGAAAACTCTGAGCGCGGATTTTCCCGAGCTCAACGTACTTAATCGAGGTTTCGGAGGATCACATATGTCCGACCTCCTATTTTACATGGATGATCTTGTATTCCCATATCGTCCCAATGCCATAGTTGTGTATGAAGGAGACAATGATATCGCTGCTGGCAAAACTCCCGAGAGAGTACTTAGTGACTACAATGTTTTTGTAGAACGGGTGCTTGAAATATGGCCGAATCAGCCCATCTTTTTTATCTCAATTAAACCAAGCCTGGCCCGTGTTAACTACATGGGAAATATGGCCAAAGCCAATGCCTTAATTAAAGCCCGGACTGAGGAAGGTGAAAACCTGTATTTTATTGATGTATATACGCCCATGTTGAGTGAGGATGGGACTCCACGCAAAGATATTTTTGGTCACGATGGATTACACATGAATGAAGTCGGTTATGCCCTGTGGACAAAAGAAGTTAAGGCGGAACTGGGGCTTTGAGTTACTGAGTTATTGGGTCGCTGGATTTAATGAGTTTACTGGGTTAGCTGACATAGAGAGTTTCTCAAAGGGCACAACGGAGAATATCATACCTTCGTATTAGAGCTCACTCACCTATAATTTTAACCAACACACGCTTGTCCCGTCTACCATCAAATTCACCATAGAATATCTGTTCCCAGGTACCAAAATCCAGACGACCTTTTGTGATGGCTACAACCACCTCCCGCCCCATAATCTGCCGTTTGTGATGGGCATCCCCATTGTCCTCACCTGTACGATTATGGTGGTATCGCTCTGGACTGGCGTCAAATGGAGCCAACCACTCTAGCCAGCGTTTATAATCTTCTTTCAAACCGGATTCTTCATCATTAATGAAGACTGAGGCTGTAATATGCATGGCATTGACAAGGCAAAGCCCTTCCTGAACGCCACTTTCATGCACAATAGATTCTACATCTCGGGTAATATTTACAAATCCCATCCGCTCAGGAACTCTTAAGTGAAGATATTTGGTAGTTGACTTCATGCTAACTCCTATTGTACCAGAATAAGACCAGATTGCTCAGCTACTTCAGCGACTTTTTCTATGCTCCCGAGACCTTCGGTACTTGCTTGATTGGCATTGGCCAGAATGGTCCAGATTCCTGGCGGTAAGGAAAATTCTGAACCGGCATCCTGATCGCCATTCAGTAATACGATTATCTGATTCTCGCCAGTCATATTCATGCCATAGGAAAGTTCATTGGATCCATCAATAAATTGACGGTAACCTGTATCCACATTTCTGATTTCAGCATATTTGTTTCGGATTGCGACCAAACCCCGGTAATAGTCAACCAGATCATGATTGAGCTCTTTTTCGTCCCAGTTAAGCCAATTGGTTTCATCATCTTTCTCGTATGAATTATGATCAAGTTGTCCCGCATTCTGATCATTACCAACACTATTGGCAATCACCTTCGCACGACCCCAACTTTGTCCCTGGGCTATCATAACCGGACCCTGACTGGTCAAAAGGTTCAAGGCAGCCAGCTTATGTATGGCCAGTTCTTCACTTGATAATTGAGCGACCTGCGCGCGGGTGACTACTTCAGATGCTCCTACCTTTCCAAGAGACATTCTAATAAAATCACCTATGGTATTATCATCGTGACTTTCAAGATAATTCACACTTTGAGCGGGATGTTTAAAGTGTCCGCCCTCACTTTGTAAGTATCCCCGCATGAGTTTTTTATAATGCTCTGTTTTATTCCCATCCCACAGCTTCCCAAAAATAAATCCATAGTCATTTTCACGAGGATTGCGTCCCTTAACACTATTCCGAAAATGATCATTCCAGGATGCCCAGCCATGATCTGCCAATTCACGTGGGTTGTAGCCACCTCCACCCCAGGGTTCGCCAATCAGGATGACATTTGGGTTGACTGCCTGCGTTGCAGCAGTGATGGCATCTACGGTCTCCAGATCAATCATGGCAGCCAGATCAAAACGAAAGCCATCGATGTGATACTCATTCATCCAATGCAAGAGACTTTCGATGATCATTTTCCGCGACATGGCATTCTCGGTTTTAAAATCATTTCCACAGCCACTATGTGAGAGATATTCCCCTGCTTCATCTAATCGAAAGTAGTAGTCTTTGTTGATGAGCTTAAACGGATTTTCATCATATTGGGAAACATGGTTGTAGACCACATCCAGGATGACTGATATACCTTCTTTATGTAGCGCCCTCACCATTTCTTTCATCTCATTGACAGCTTGACCATCCTGTCCAACCCAGACGCCTCTATCCCTTACACCGTCGGATCCGTAATAAATTTCCGGAGCGAAGAAAAATGAAGTCATATAACCCCAATGATTGGCCTCGTAGGGATTCCAGTCATTCCAGGTACTTAATTCTGAATTCTTATAGTCGATTTCGATATTGCCAAATTCCTGTAGAGGCAAAAATTCAATGGCATTATAGCCCATATCTTTCAGGTGGGAGATGCCACCCTTCTGATCTGTCTCGACGAAGCCCTGATAAGTCCCTGGCTTTTGAGTCCCAGCACTGGAATGAACCGTCATATCTCTAAGATGTGCCTCAAGAATAACCAGATCTCCGATTGCTGTAGAAGCAACCTTGTCTCCCTGCCAATCAAAGTCATCCCTTGGCAAAATGATTGATTTGCTGGGATATTTGAAGTGATTCTGTCTAACAACAGCATGAGAATAGGGGTCGGGAATTATTTGCTGATTTTTACCAGTTGCTGAATATGCGTAATACTTTGTGAGGCTGGCATCTTGAAGGGTAAGCTCCCAAACGCCATTGCTTTTCTGAACCATAGCGAGGTTCTCACCTTCAGAATCATTATATTTTTGAAAGAGGACCAGGTTTACCTGTTTTTCTCCCGGTGCGAAAAGACGAAAAGTCACTTCATCTTGATTTCGACTAAGCCCCAATTTTTCATCAACTGCGGCAATATCTTTAGAATTTGATGTCATATCTTTTACCAACTCCGAATTGTTACAGGCCGCCATCACCAGGATGACAACCAAACTCATGCTAATTTTACTGGGACTCATATGAGTTTTCCCCTTTTTCTCCGAAAACAGTCTCTTTGGTTGCTTGAAATTGACTGCTGGCAGACATTTAGGCACTTTTCAAGCCATTGCGAAGAAACATAATGTGATTCAAGCGATTATAAAGTCATATTCATTGCAGTTATTTGTAACTCGATGGGTGCTAATCGCTCTAAGAGCAACAACGAAAGAAGGAATTGTATGAAAAGAAATAAAATTATCGCCAGCTCAGCCGCCATCCTATTTGTGATTTTCGGTATTTTCATGATAGGTACAACATCTGTATCTGCTCAAAGTGCTCCAGACTTTACTCTGACTGACCTTGATGGTCAGAAGGTTTCTCTATCTGATTATAAGGGTAAGGTTATTATTGTAGACTTCTGGGCTACCTGGTGTGGTCCCTGTAAAATGGAAATTCCCAGCTTTATAAAACTACAGGAAGACTATAAAGATGATGTGGTTGTATTAGGCATCTCCCTGGATCAGGGTGGCCCCAAAGTAGTTGTCCCCTTTGCTAAGAAAATGAACATCAATTACCCGATTGTATATGGTGATGGGAGTGTCGTGCAAGCCTATGGAGGTGTCCGCGGCATACCAACTACCTTTGTTATAGATAGAGATTTCAACATTCAACGCAAATATGTGGGCTATACAGATCACAAGGTCTTTGAGAAGGATATTTTGGCTTTCAAATAAGCGAGGCACAAAATTATTTGCAATAGGCGTGACTGTCGTTTAGTTTCGCCCCGCTAAAGGACTGGAGGAAAGACTATGGCTAAAGCACAAGCATTTGGAGATAAAGTACGCGGAAAGATACGTACCCATAAAAAAATGGTACGTTATATCCTGCCCCTCAAAAAAGATAACAGCAATTCTCTTCGTTTTAGAGAAGGAATGCTCGCTGTTCCTGAGGATAAAGAGCATGCTGATTACATCACTGAGCAAATGGACTCACTGATTAAATAAGCATCACTCCAGACAACAATTTCAGAGACGCCCCTTAATGGGGCGTTTCTTTTTTGTACCCTGCCGATTACATTTTCAGCCTATGGATCAACAACAAACTCTCTCACGTATCCAGGAACTTACCGAAGCTCTGAATGAGCACAATCACCGATACTATATACTAGACGAGCCTGTGATATCTGATGCAGCCTACGATGTTCTGCTCCGCGAATTACAGGAACTTGAAAATCAAAATCCAGAATTAATGCAGGTTGATTCTCCTACTCAACGAGTGGGGAGTCTGCCCCTGTCAGGCTTTGAACAACTCAAGCACAGCACTCCAATGCTTTCCCTCTCCAATGCTATGGAGGAAGAAGAATTGGTCAGTTTTGATGTGAGAGTGCGTAAGGACTTGGAGTTGGATCAGCTTGATTATGTCATTGAGCCCAAGTTGGATGGTCTTGGTGTCGAATTGATTTATGTAGGGGGAGTTTTTAGCGCGGGTTCAACGCGTGGTGATGGCTTCACAGGTGAGAACATCACCCAGAATCTACGCACCTTAAAAGCCTTACCTTTGAGGCTCCGGAGTAATCTGAGACCCATTCCAGCCTACCTGGAAGTCCGTGGTGAGGTATTCATGGGACATCAGGATTTTGAGCAGTTAAACCAGCGTCAATTGGACCAGGACAAACAGCCCTTCGCAAATCCTCGCAATGCTGCTGCCGGAAGCCTGCGCCAGTTAGATTCGAGGATTACCGCTAGCCGTAATCTATTAATTAATCTATACGCGGCTGGGCGTATCGATGAATTCTCAGTTGATTCCCATATGGAGTTCATACAGGCGCTCAAAGACTGGGGCTTCCCCGTCAACGATCGTTATAGGTTGTGTCCCAATATTGAAAGAGTGATTCAATTTCACAATCAACTTGAGAACGAGAGAGAAAGTCTGGATTATGATATTGATGGGACGGTCACCAAAATCAACCGTCTTGATTATCAAGATAGGATGGGTATTCGCAGCCGATCACCCCGCTGGGCTATAGCTGGAAAATTTAAAGCACGCCAGGAAATTACAAAAATTTTGAGTATCAGCCCCAGTGTAGGCAGAACAGGTGCTATTACTCCTGTGGCAAATCTTGAACCCGTTCAGCTTGGTGGTGTTATGGTGGCTAGAGCAACCCTACACAATCAAGATGAGATTGATCGGAAGGATGTTCGTGTAGGTGACACCATCGTGGTTCAACGGGCTGGCGATGTTATTCCGGAAGTAGTAAAAGCTATCCTTGATAAGCGACTCCCAGGTTCTAAACCATATGTTATTCCCGATCGCTGTCCAGCCTGCGATGGACATGTCATACGCCTGGAAGGAGAAGCCAAGCACTATTGTCAGAATATCTCCTGTCCTGCCCAAATCAAAGGTCGTATTGAACACTTCGTAGCCAAACGATGCATGGACATCGATGGCTTTGGAACCAGGCTGGTTGCACAGCTGGTTGATACGGATCTCATTGAAAGTATTGCCGATATATATACTCTGACTCTGGAACAGCTGGCCAATCTGGATAGGATGGCAGAAAAGTCCGCACTCAATATCATGGAGGCGATTGAAATCAGCAAATCGGCTGATCTGTGGCGCTTAATTCATGGACTGGGTATCAGGAATGTAGGTGAACATATTTCAAAGGTTATTGCCAACAAATACGGGTCACTTTCAGCCCTGGGTGGATCCACGGTGGAAGACCTGGAGGCCACTCATGAAGTTGGTCCCATTGTTGCCCGAGGACTGGTAGAATTTTTCAAGGAATCGGATAATCTTGAAATCCTGGAAAAATTGTCGAACCATGGTCTAAATCCCACACTGGATGTAAGCGCCAGGAGTGAAGGCATATTTTCAGGGCTGTCCTTTGTGTTTACTGGTAAGTTGGAGTATTTTAATCGTGATTCAGCCCGAGTATTGGTTGAGTCGTTGGGTGGCGCTTCTGCGAATTCCATTAGTAAAAAAACAGACTATTTAGTCGCAGGACCAGGTGCAGGATCCAAAATGGAAAAGGCCAACAAATTGGGAGTTAAAATTCTAACTGAAGCTGAGTTTAGAAGTATGGTAGGAGCTGATTAAATGTTTAAGAAAATACTGATCGCAAATCGAGGCGAAATTGCCTTAAGGGTGATGCGCACTTGCCGCGAAATGGGAATTGAAGTAGTAGCTGTTTTTTCAGAAGCCGATCGCACTGCCCCCCATGTACTTTTTGCAGATGAAGCGTATCTCATTGGTCCAGCTCCCTCTACTGAGAGTTATCTCAACTATGAGAAGATACTTGAAGTAGCCAAAGAATCCGGGGCGGAGGCCGTTCATCCCGGTTACGGATTTTTATCTGAAAATACAGATTTTGCCAAAGAGGTTTCTGAGGCAGGCATAGTATTTATCGGCCCCCCTGCATCCGCCATTAAGATCATGGGTGATAAAACCATGGCCAGACAAACCATGCTCAAGACCCAAGTACCGGTAGTTCCAGGCACAGAAGAGCCAATTGCCGACATTGCTGTAGCCCTAAATGTCGCTAAAGAAATCGGTTTTCCGGTTCTCATCAAAGCTGCTGGTGGTGGCGGTGGAAAAGGAATGCGAATTGTTCACGCCGCTACTGACTTTGAGGATGCAGTAGGCAAAGCCCAAAGGGAATCTCAATCTGCTTTCGGTGATGGCCGGGTCTACATTGAGAAGTACCTTGAAGAGCCTCATCATATTGAATTCCAGATTCTAGCTGATACCCATGGGAACACCATCCACCTGAATGAAAGGGAATGCTCCATACAAAGACGCTATCAGAAGGTGATTGAAGAATCTCCCAGTCCATTCATCGATGATGGGCTCAGATTAAAGATGGGTCAGGCTGCAGTAGAAACTGCTGAGAGTTGCAGCTATGTTGGTGCAGGAACGGTTGAATTTCTGGTCGATAAACACAGAAATTATTATTTCCTCGAGATGAATACACGTCTACAGGTGGAACATCCTGTCACTGAGATGGTGACGGGAATAGATCTGGTCGCTGAACAAATCCGGATTGCCTCTGGCCAGCCTTTATCCATTGATCAAGAGAATATTAAGACTTCTGGTCATGCTGTTGAATGTCGTATCTACGCTGAAGATGCTACGCATGACTTTGCTCCCTCTACGGGAGAAATAGTGATGCTGCAAATCCCCGATGGAACAGGTACTAGATTCGATGGAGCCATCAGACAGGGTATCGAGATTACACCCTATTATGATCCCATGCTTGGGAAGCTAATCTGTTGGGCAAAAGATCGGGAGTCAGCACTAAACCGAAGTGAACGAGCGCTTCGAGAATTTTATATTGGCGGTATCGAAACAACTATTCAATTTTGTCGAGCCGTAATAAGGCACCCCGTCTTCCGTGAGGGGACCTACGATACTCACTTCTATGCCAATTTTAAAGACGAACTCCATGCCGACCTGGCAACTTCGACAGATGAGGTATTGTTGGTTGCAGCTGGATCGCTCTATCATCATCAAAATCAAATTAAACATAGTTCGAACACGTCTAATTCAACCAAGAAAACGCGTTCAAACTGGGTTAATGCTCAACTCGGGAGAAATGCCTGATGAAGTATGAGATCAACACCAGTCAGCGGTCCCTGGAAGTGGATTTCAATTTCGAATCGGATGGATTAATCATCAATGTGGATGGAAAAACATTGCATTTCCAGGCAATACAGATCCATTCTGGAGTATATAGTGTACTGGTGAATAATCGCTCCTTTGTGGTTGGGATCTGCCCCAACGAGGCAAATCGTGTGAATGTAAATGGCACACCCATAAATTTAGAACTCCTGGATGCGGTACATCTTCACCTTAGAGAACTGGGTTGGGATTCAATGCAGGAGACCAAGGTCGGCTTGATAAGCGCACAAATTCCAGGGCTGGTCACTAAAATTTTTCATGTTCCGGGGGATGAGGTAAAAGAGGGTGAACCTCTCCTCCTCATCGAAGCCATGAAGATGGAGAATGAGATTAAATCTCCAGTCAGTGGTGTGGTTCAGAAAATAAGTGTCAACGAAGGACAAACTGTTGAAAAGGGAACAAATATCATCGAGATTGTATAATCTATTCTGATGATAATTAAAATATTGGATATCAAATGCTAGGTAGAATGTTCGGAGCTGGACTTGGGTGGGCTTTTGCCGGACCCATCGGTGGATTAATTGGATGGTGGTTAGGCGGTCAGGTCGATGTGAACCCAAACATGGGACAAGGGTCTCGTCCTAGAATTTCACAACAGACCAGACCAGGTGATTTTGCCATTGCCATGTTGGTTTTGGTTGCTGCAGTCATGAAGGCAGATGGAAAGGTAGTCAAAGCAGAATTAGATTATGTAAAGCAATTCCTCATAAATAGTTTTGGTCGCGATAACGCCCAGGAAATGCTGGTATTGTTAAAGAATTTGCTGGACCAAGACTACTACATTTATGAAATAGCCAATCAGATAAATAGTCATATGAATACTGCTGAGAAACTTCAGCTCATGCATGTTTTATTTGGAATTAGCCAGGCTGATGGTCAGGTCCATGCCAGTGAAGTTGAGATTATTCAGGAAATTGGACAGCATTTGAAACTGAATGCCAGTGATGTCGATGCGATCATGGCCATCTTTATTAAAAACACTAACTCCTATTATACGATATTGGAGATCGATCCTGCTGCTACTGATCAAGAGTTAAAAAAAGCGTATCGTTCCATGGCGAGGCGTTTTCACCCGGACAAGGTTCAACATCTTGGACCAGAGTTCCAAAAAATGGCTGAGGATAAATTCAAAGCGATTAATGAAGCCTACCAGCAAATCAAGACTGAACGTGGGATTTAGGAGTACTCCATGAGTAAGCCTGGGGAAAAAGCAGGTCAGTACCCCTTCACAAAGGGGATTTATGAGGAGATGTACCGCTCCAGGAAATGGACGATGCGCCAATACGCCGGTTTTTCCAGTGCCAGGGACTCAAATGCCAGATATAGATATTTGCTAGATCAGGGAACCACTGGTCTATCTGTTGCTTTTGATCTGCCAACCCAGATTGGGTATGATTCTGATGATCCCATCGCTGAAGGGGAAATTGGCAAAGTAGGGGTTCCCATTGATACATTAGCTGATATGGAAGTTCTCTTTGAGGGGATCCCCCTGGACAAAGTATCAACTTCCATGACCATCAATTCAACCGCCATTATCCTACTGGCCATGTATCAGGTGGTGGCTGAGAAACAAGGTGTGGAGAGCCAGACTTTGCGCGGGACAATCCAAAATGATGTGCTTAAGGAATACATTGCCAGGGGGACATACATTTTTCCCCCTCAGGCATCTTTACGTCTGATTACAGATATTTTCTCATACTGTAATGAGCACATCCCCAACTGGAATACTATTTCTATCTCGGGATACCATATCCGGGAAGCCGGATCGACAGCTTCACAGGAATTGGCCTTTACTTTTGCCAATGGGATCGCCTATGTAGAAGCTGCCATTGCAGCTGGTCTAGATGTGAACAAGTTTGGAGCTCGACTTTCGTTTTTCTGGAATGCTCACAATGATTTGATGGAAGAGGTAGCCAAGTTCCGGGTTTCACGTCGTATCTGGGCTAAAATCATGAAAGATCGGTTTGGAGCGACCAACCCCAAAGCCATGATGTGCCGATTCCATACTCAAACGGGGGGGTCTACTCTGACCGCCCAGCAGGTTGACAATAATGTGGTGCGTGTAACCTTGCAAGCTCTAGCGGCTGTGTTGGGTGGCACTCAGTCACTGCATACCAACTCACGAGACGAGGCGCTGGCCCTTCCAACTGAGGAATCTGTCAGATTAGCACTAAGAACCCAGCAGGTGATCGGTTTTGAAAGCGGAGTCACCAATTATGTCGATCCGTTAGCGGGCTCAGAAGTGATTGAAACATTGACTGACAAACTAGAACAGGAAGTATTCGCCTATCTCAAAAAGGTAGATGAGTTGGGTGGTGCGGTAAAGGCCATCGAGCTAGGTTATTTCCAGAATGAAATTGGCAACAGCGCCTATCAGTATCAGCAGGATATAGAACAGGGAGATCGTGTTGTTGTGGGGCAAAATAAATTTGTAGATGAAGAAGAAACTCATCCTGATGTTCTAAAGCTCGACGCCAGGGCGGCACAGGGACAATTGAGAGACTTGACTACTATCAAAGCTGGCAGAGATCAGACGGCTCTTGATAATTCATTGTCAGCTCTAAAAACAGCAGCTCAAGATCATGATTTAAACCTATTCCCATTTATTCTAGCAGCCGTCCGTGAATACGCTTCAATTGGTGAAATTTCTAATCCCCTCCGATCCGTTTTCGGTGAATACCAGAGTTAATAGTCATTCCTAATCATTGGCTTCTCTCCCTGTGATTTCCCATCCCGACCTGGATGAAGTAATCTTGCTTAAAACGGTGGATTCCACCAATCTTGAGCTAAAAAGACGACGAAAGGAATTCCGAGGGGCAAATATCCTCATCATAAGTGATGAGCAAACTCAGGGCAAGGGTCAGAAAGATCGGAAGTGGGAATCTGCTGCCGGCTTGGGCCTGTGGATGTCACTCCACCTTGGCCGGGTAAGTTCTCTTTCCCACAATCTCCAGCTTCTCTCTATATACACTGGCATGATTGTCCATAAAATCACTGTGCCTCTCTTAAACGGTGACGTTCAACTGAAATGGCCCAATGACATCATGATTGGTGGGAAGAAATGCGGAGGTATACTCACAGAGCTCCAGTGGCAAGGTGAAAAGGTGAGCTCAGCGATAATAGGGATTGGGATAAACCTGAGCCATCATAAGCATCATTTTTCCGACTCTATTCAAAACCAATCAACATCCTTGCACTTGGAGGGTGTGGATAATCCTGATAGCTTGAGCCTCGCTCATTCACTCATTGGTGAATTTTTGGAGAATTTAACTGTGCTGGATAATAAAAAACACCTGGCTGCTGACTGGAACAGCAAGGCTTACAAATTGAATCAATCTGTTATTTGGAAAACCGGAGGTAGCACCTGTGAAGGGATATTCTCAGGAATCAACGTGAGGGGTGATGCACTTATCAATATTGAGGGGAATCTACAAGCTTTTCAAACAGGCGAAATTCGTCTTAGCACATCCGCCTAAGTCAGATTTAGTGATCTGGCTACCTGCTTCACTAGTCGTGCGTCCTGCATGACGTAAAAATGAAGACATTCCACACCATTATTCAACAAATCTTCACATTGTTCAAGGGCATGTTTTATACCAATTTCTGCCCGCTCATGGGAGGTTTCGGCTAGCTCGAGATTTTTAACTAATTCATCTGGAATATTCACTGAAAATGCATGGGGTAAGGAGCGTAACTGAGTTTTGCGTGTGGCCAGTTTTATACCGGGAATGATAGGAACTGTAATTCCTTCGTCACGACACTGAGCCACAAAATCATAATAGTCCTGATTGTCAAAAAACATCTGGGTTACGATATACTGAGCCCCGGCATCTACTTTCATTTTCAAATATCTAATATCAGCATTTTTACTGGGAGAATCAGGGTGCTTCTCAGGGTAGCCACCCACGCCAATACAGAAATCTGATTCATCCGCATCTAGAATATCTTCCAAATACTTACCGCGATTCATATTACTTATTTGTTTGACCAAATCCAGAGCATGGTCGTTAGCTTCTCGACCAACGGGATGGGGTTTTTGATACTGTAACTGATCTCCACGAATCGCCAGCACATTGTCAATACCCAGGTAATTCAATTCAATCAAGGCATCTTCTGTCTCTTGCTTGGTAAAACCCTGGCAGAGCAGATGCGGAACAGCTTCAACACGATATCGATATTTAATAGCAGCGCACAATCCAATAGTTCCTGGGCGCTTTCGCTTTATGTGACGGGTAAAAGAGCCATTTTCCTGTTCAATGAAATATGAGTCCGCTGCATGGCTCGTCACGTCAATAAAGGGGGGTTTGAATTCTATCAGCTCGTCAATAATTTCATAAATTTCACGGGCGCTTCTGCCTCGAGCAGGCGGAATAATTTCAAAGCTTACAAAGGGGTCTTTCCTCTCGTGGAGGATGTCACTAATTTTCATTCTATATAATAGTTTTTTTTTAGCTAGATGATACGGGTTTGTTACTTTGAGCTAGGTACTTTTTCTAATTAAGATGTTTTTCTAATAATTGTTTTAACTGAACAATAGTATAGGGTTTGGCCATATAATCAGAGAAACCTGCTTCATCGAAAGTGGCTAATTTATCTTTGGTGAATGCTGTAACTGCTACCATAGGAACTGATGAAAACCGTTCTTGCTCTTTCAAAAGAGCTCCCAGCTCTAATCCACTTATCCCCGGTCCTAAAGCGATATCCAGAAGCAGAATATCGGCATAGCTTTCCTTCATCAACTCCAAAGCCTCTTCCCCTGTCTCTGCAGCGATAGGCATATAATTGAGTTTACGCAGGAGTAACAGTAAATACTGTCTTGATGCGAAATCGTCTTCAACAACTAATACGGTCATTTGATCACTCATTCGTTAATGTTCTTTATGGCCCAATATAAGCGGTATTTTCAAATAAAAAATGTTTCCTGTAGGTTCATTTGGTCTCACACCCACCTTGGATCCATGCGCTTCGGCTATGCGTCTGACGATGGCTAGTCCCAGTCCGGACCCCCGCTTCTTACCATTTTCTAATTGAACGCTGCGCTCAAAGATGCTATCCTGATTACTGCCTATAATAGTATTACCTATATCAATAACATTGAATACAATGTGGTCAGAGTAAGTTTGCATGGAAACTTCTACCGGTTTTTCTTCGGGCGCGTATTTAAGTGCATTACTCAAGTAATTACGAAATACTTCCGAAATAATAAGATTTGCTTCACACTTAATTCCCGGTTCAATATTGATTGTAAGTGGCTTACCGTGTGCTTCAAAACTGGGTTTGAACTCGTCAGCTACTTCTTGTGCTACCTGGCTTATATCCAGATCATACATACTAATATTTTCTCCCAGGGTTAAACGAGCTAAAGAAGTCGTATTGTCCAGAACCTTGAGCAACACATCTGAGCTGTCCTTAATCAATTGAACTTCATTACTAACATCATCGTCCAGTGTCAATAAATGAGCAACCCCTGAAATAACCCCAGCAGGATTTTTTAGATCGTGGGAAAGTATATCAAGAAGCAAAGCTTTGATGTTATTTGAATCACTCAATTGGTTAGAGAGCTCGCGATGCTTTACTTCGGATTCTCGGAGTTTTTCATCCTCAATATTTATTTTTATGGTGAGTGCAATCTGGTCCGATACAAAGGTCAGCATCTCCAGGTCACTCTCATCGTAGACAACATCCTTTGAATAACTTTGAACAGCAATTATCCCAATAGGTTTGTCTTCTACAATCAACGGGCAGCCCAGCCATTGTTCCGAAGGTGTACCCAACAAATCAATTTTTCCCTCTTTGTTCATGGTGTAGAAATTTTCTTTTGTAAGCAATATGGGCTGACCGCTTCTTATCACATAAGCGGAGATTCCCTTTTCACCTTTTACTGGTTTCGGTGGGGGTAAATCAAATTCATCCTTATAAAAGGAGTATGAGAACTCATCGGCGTCTGCATTATAGAGAGCGACATAAATGTTTCGGGTATCTAATATCGTACTTAAGCTGTGCTGGATAGCCTCGAATAGTAAGGGTAAGTCTTTAATCTTGTTAACCAGCTCACCAATCTCATACATGACTTCTTTGCCACGTAGGGTCTTATTTTGCTCAGTAACATCCCTGAGAAGTATGATCCCCCCCTGGATTTGATCCTCGCCTTCTATCAATGTCTCAAAATTAGCATCAACTTCAATTGTTTTGCCTTGAAGTTCCAGAGATCCCTGATACGCAGCATGATTCCCCAGCAATGTCTCCTTCACCGCCGATAAAATGGGTTTCATCTCCTCCATGTTATAAAGAGATCGACGCTTCTGAGGTGGAAATTCAAGACCAAACAGGGAGGCTGCTTCAAGATTCCAGTCTGTCATCTCGGCTTTTGGGCTATAACGAATCAGACCCGCCGGAGATTTATCAAAAATCGTCCTAAACTTTGCCTCAGAATGCTCAATTTTTTTATGTATTTTTTTTAGTTCTGCATTTGACCTCATCCTGTACAGCGTAAAGCCTGCCAGAAGTGAGGCTATCAAAAAAGTCACAACCAGGGTTAAAACATGCATCAGCAGGGCTGTTGCATCTTCCGATGAGCCCGGTACAATCTGCAACTCCCAGGATTGACCGAGCACTGTGAAATTATGTCGCCCAACTGCTGTTGGATTCTCAAAATTTTCAGGCTCACCTCTGAGATAAACCCGTTGACCTGATAAAATCACTTCATAATTGAAATCTCTAATTGAGCTATGAAAACATTGAGAGACCAACTCTTCGATTTGAAATACACCGTTCACAAAGCCGCTAATTTTATCATCAACAACAATGGGGAGATAGGTGGCGAAGCCATTACCTCCCTGAACTAGCTTGATGAGAGGTGAAGCAGTGTCGATCTGGTACAGGAGAGCTCTAGAGAATACTTTGGCCGCTCCTTTGTCTGCCTTTTTGACCAAATCTATTCCTACCGCAGGCAGATTGTTACTCAAAGGAGTGACCCACTGGATGATTCCATTTTCATCTATCCAATTGACGGCTTGAAAACCTGGGTACTCATGTTGGATGCGGAGAGCTGTAGTCCTGAACTCTGCTTCGGTCAAAGCAGGTTTTTGCTCCATGCGCTCGCGAATGATATCTAAACGGGTTATTCTGGTGGTGAGGAAGTCATGCAGCCTGATTCCGACCTGCTCGGCCGTGACCTGAGTCTTAATCCCCAGTTTCTCACTATCCTGACCTGTGACATAGACAATGCCCAGACTGCCAGCGACCAGAACACTAACAAATATGAGAATAGGGATGTATATATGTTCTGATATTTTCATCTAATGTCTTGCTCAAGATTTTTTTAGCAATCTTGAGCAAGACATTAATCATTTATGGCTATTTGAGAAAGAAAAATCTAGAAAAAGACTTAAGAATTAGGATTTTCCTTATGAATCTATACGCTAAAAGTCCTTAATAAGTGAATTTACCCCCTTCGAGAGGGAAGTTACAACTGAATGGAGGGGCTTCCCCAAACGTCTGATAGTCTGGGGAAAATTCATCTCACTTAATTTCCTAAAAGTTCAGGAGCCTATTCACCTTGATCAGAAAAATATTATCGGCTTCCAGATTCAGCAAAGATCCCAGATCTTCACCAGGGTTAAATCTCCAGGCTGGATCATATGCTGAGGCACCTCTGGACCAGACCAGATACATGACAGATCCCGTAGAATATTCCCAGCGCAAGACCATATTTGAGGTCAACTCACTATAGTTAAAGTCCGAGTAAACATAAGAAATTGGTGAATAGTCCGCGATCCCATCCTGATCAATATCAACACCACTAAGAGCACCATTACCATCAAATGAGAGCAGGTGGTCAGGCAGATCCTGGAAGCGTAGGTTAAAATCTTCCTGGGTGTGATCGTCGACTCTACGATAGTCAAAAAAGTCCGCTCCCATAATAAATGCCTGAGCATATGCCTGTAGTGAAAGCGTGGTACTGAGGGTTACATCAGCCCTGAAAGTCAGGGTGGTTTGGGCAAGTTTCATTCCTGAGAATATATAATGTCGTTGACTTGAGGCATCTTCCATGGTGGTGATCCAGGCCCAGGTATCATCCATGAAGCGAAAATTGGGACCCAGGGACAGGGACACATTTTTCTTGGGTCGCCAGGTAAAGGATGGAGACATATTGAAACTGTGGACACCGTCCCAGCTATAGAAATAATTTCCATTGACACCAGCACTCATATCACGACGTCTATCTGTGTAGAGGTTGGTCCATGCATTCACATTTTTTGAGCCACGTATAGAAGGTCCACCATGTAGATGAAAGGGTACTATTCCACCCGAATTAAAATTGATACCTCCACCAATTCCCCAATTATTCTTAAGTGTAGCGTGACCATTTACGTTGCCACCTACTCCTTTTGATTCTCCACCAAAGGTCCAGTTGGCCCATTGGTTAAAATTGATATTGTAGTTGAGGAATATGGCACCGGGCTCCCAATGTCGATATCCAACCCAGATAAATTCATTTATATTGTCCACGGATCTCATAAAGCCTAAGTCATTGACCTCCAGGCCGGGACTCGTGGCCAGCACGCCACCAAACATATTTAACTTTCCGTCAGATTTCCCCACGATGAATTTTCCACCCACCCCCGCTAAGGAAGTGGCTGATGAATCGACGCTCAGGTGCTTTGCATCTGGTCTTTGAAAATAGCGTGCGGGGTGAAGTTGAGTTAACAGGATGGATTCTTTACTGCCCTTCACATGGCTGAATGCCAGCGCAGATTCAACGGAATAGATTCTATCGGATGTTTGGTGATTAAAATCGAAACCGCCAGTATAAGCCCTCTCCCGCAACCAATCCATGTTGGTCTCATCGAGTGAACGCAAAGTTGCAGTAAATATTCCACCAATGGTTGTCAATCCGCCTCGATAGTCCTGTTGAACACGGGTAAGCAGATAGGTCGTAGCAGGTTCGATAACATTGCTGGATTTATGACCATCCTCATATGTAACTACGGCTTTTTCCTCAGCAGTTGCAGCGGACATAACACCAATGGATAGACCGTTATCTAATTTTCCAGTAAATTTACCTGCTGCCAGGATACGAGTAAATTCGGGAGCATCAACAGTTAGTGGTGTCCCACCATCATAACTCACACCACCCTGGGGAGCTCTTCCCATACGCCGTGAATAAAATAAGGTGTTTGAGGAATTGTCACCATCACCAAACCCCAGGGAAAAGTTTAGAATGTTGGCACCTTCGATGAAGAAAGGTCTTTTCTCTCTAAAATAACTCTCAAACTCAGTGAGATTGAATTCTGCAGGATCTGCTTCAACTTGTCCAAAATCAGGATTAATGGTACCGGTAAAGGTGAGGCCCAAATCGAAATTTTTGCGGATATCTAGACCAAAGCTCATGGAATTTTCATATTGGTCAAATTCGCCCATCTGGGCATCATTAACACCAGAGCGTCCCAGTACATAAGGAGCAATATATATTGGTTGTTCAGCCTCAACATTGGTCAGACCTGAGAGTTCACCGTAATTCGAAACAAAACCTGTCTCCTCATGCGACCAATGATTCCAAATAGCCAGTTCATTATCATTTCGAGGAAATTCACGATAAACATTGAGACCCCAATTGAGAGATTCAGCACTATTAAAACGGAGTTCTCTAAAGGGAATGGCGAACTCTGCCGTCCATCCCTGGTCATCTATATTGACGTCCCCTTCCCATACAGCATTCCAGTCGAAATCTGCATTGTCATCATCGAAACGTCTTAAATCCTGCTTCACGCCAGCCGCATTGAGTCCAAACTCAAATGCAGTTCTGTGATCATGATAACTATCTATTGAGATGTAGAGCCAGTCAGAAGGAGAGGATTCGTCCCGTCGGGTGAGAATCCCATCAATCAGTTCAGGTTGGTCATCAAAAGCACGAATTCCTACATAGAGGAACTCGGAATTATAGGCTACCGCAAATTCTGTTCGTTGGGTTGCTTTAGAACCATCATCAGGATTACGCTGTAAAAAGTCGCCCTGTCGTGGAAGTTCCTGCCAGACAGGGTCATCGAGTCTTCCATCTACTTCAATTGGAGTCCCGTTCAGGCGAAAGGCTGAAATACTGCGGTCCTGAGCACTCCCTTTTAATTGTGGGGATCCAAACATGATAATTGGTATTGTTCCACACAATAGAAGAGTAAACAGTCGCATATTTTTCATTTTTATTCATCCTTTCACCTCAATTCAGGACCAATGAACTATTGCTCCCGTACCTCAGCGTTTATAATTTTGCCTTTTACTTTGCCACCATTGGCAAGGTATACAATTACATTAGAATTAGGTTCTTCCACGAGGATAGAACCCTTCACAACCGAATTCATATCTATGATGATCTTGAGTTTTCCATCATGAAACAACACAACATTAGATTTTCGATTGATTATGATATCACCGTCTATCATGGAGCCATTAAACAATGAGATATCTCCAGAAACTGTTTTGAGATCTCCTCTAAGTCTAGAATCATCCAGTTCAATATCTCCGCTCACGGTAATTATATTTTTGGTAATATCAGAACCGGAGTCACAGTTCACATCTCCACTGACAGTTTCGATTGATCTGGACACACCACTCTTTTCATAGAGATGAATGTCTCCACTGACGGTTTCTAGTTGAGCAGCACTGGCGCCTTTCCCGATGGAAATATTGCCACTGACAACCTCAACATTTTGCACAAAAGCTTTTGAACCAATTTCTATATCACCGCTCACAGCCGTGACACCACCCTTGATCCTGGCGCCGCTCCCAACAAAAACATCACCACTCACGGTGGAGATATTTCTTGAGACTTTTTTGCCTTTGGCAATGTGAATATCACTGCTTACTGAGTTCTGTGCAAAAGCTAAAGAGCTAAGCCCAAAGAGGATTGACACGACTGAGATAAATGATCTTGATTTCATAATTTGCTCCATGATTTACCTTCTCTCTAATTGTTTTATCGCGTTGTTTCTGTAATCGGTCATACGAATCGATAAAAGGTTTCTAAAAATATTAATTCGAACATTGTCCCCTAATAAACCAATCCCATGCCATGCTGGGCACTATTTATCTAGTCTATTGTGTATATTATATTTAGCGTGCTTTAATTCTAATCTTAAGCGGTGATTTTCATGACATTTATATCATTTCAATATACTCCTATGTCGGATTGATATATTCACTTCTCAGGATTGGGCGGTGATGAATGGCCGAAAGGATACGAACCCTTTATAAAACAAAAAAGCAAACGATTTCTCGTTTGCTTTGTACCGCGGAGAGGGGTCGAACCTCCACAAGCTGAGCTTACTAGATCCTAAATCTAGCGCGTCTACCAATTCCGCCACCGCGGCTTAAAAAAGCGTCGCAAGATAGAACTGGATTGGTTTCAAGCAACAAAAAGCCCCAGTGAAAACCGGGGCTTTTTTTAAAATTTATCTGGTCTGAATTATTTGAGCATAACCAACTTTTTAGTGGCACTAAAACCAGCAGAGCTACTCATTCTATAGATATATATTCCAGACTCAACCCGGACACCATTCTGGTCTAATCCATCCCACATGGCAGAATAGACACCTGGTTGATGTTGGCCATTAGATAGTGAGCGAATTTCCTGACCCAATAGATTATATATACCTACCTCTATTTCAGAAGCTTCTGGTACACTATAGCTTATGGTGGTTGTTGGGTTAAAGGGGTTTGGGTAATTTTGCTTTAATTCAAAAGCTGTTGGGATTTCAGTCTCATCCCCTACACCCGTTGTAACTGGAAAAACATAATCCTCACCATTGCTGGGTAATGGAAGGCCGCCTTCAGCAGCAACAATTAAATCAACGATAGAAATAGTTATATCGGCCATAGGGGTACCTGACGCGATCATAAAGTCTACTTCTAGAATAGCTCCTGTACCAGGAGGTATTTCCTGGCCATTGAAGTTGACTCCCAGAATCATAGTCTCACCATCCACTTCATTCCCGGCAAAAGAAAAGTCCACGCCACGACCTACGCCATGTACTGACTCAAAAGTTAGATAATCCATATCATCAACAATATTGAACTGGATACCCTTAACTGGGACAGCATTGTTCATTTCGATTGATAGGCGTGATGAAACAAAACCAGGTGTTCCGCCACCGCCAGTGAGACGGACTTCGATACCACCAACGGTCAGCAGACCATTTAACCAGGTTGTATTCAAAGCAACAGCATCAGGATCGGTGACCACAAGTGGAAACGGAGTATCTCCATTTAGAATTTCGTTAAATTTAAGATCTATGATCTCATCGCTTACCGTTGTTGGGACAGAATATATGATTGTGCATATTGGACCATTTCCAGGGAATATCGGTGTAGCGGTAGGACTGTATGCGAGTATACTGACGGTAGTATCTCGGTCATTAAAATTGAATGCGAATGCTGGGTCATAAGTACCATTACCATTGATATCACTATAAGGCTCTCCAAAATCATAGGCACCATTTCCAGCTCCGATACCACCAGCACCACCAGTATCATCATAGGGTTCTGCAACTGTTCTACCAGCAGGACTGACAGACGCTACAGATAACGCATTTGGCATATCCTTCAGACTGAATTGAAAGCCACCAACATCTGTAGTATTTACCAAATTTATCTGTACAGCGGCATACGCTTCACCATTTGGAGTGGAGGATCCAATAACTGACATAACTGTCACACCAAAACCAAAACTGGCAATGATCATTAGGCTGGTGATGACTAGAAAGCTTCTACGCATATTTCCCTCCACATGCATGTGGTTTATATTCGTTAAATATAAT
>JABIFG010000172.1 GCA_018650795.1 Fidelibacterota bacterium | reverse complement strand
ATGGAGGTGATGCAGGAGCAAGCAGAAGGCAAGCCTTTTGACAAGTTCATGGGGAACCTTCAGGGGAACCTTCAGAAGCGCACACAACAGGCCGCTGACCTTGTTGGGGCAGACTTATCTGCACAACCTTCAGGGTTCGGTGAGCAGATGTTAGGAGGGGCTGTAGGAGCGGTTACTGACCCATTTGGTTATGTAGGTATGCCTCTTAAAGTAGGATCTGCCGTCATGAGAGGGTTAGGGTTATCTGGTTTAGGAGCTAGTTCTGAACTTGGTGCAGAGGCAGGAGCAGGATTAGAGAAATCAATCACCGGTGAAGATACGGGTATCGGTAGAACAATCGGCGGCGTAGGTGCAGGATTAGGTGCTGTTGGTACAGCAGGTATGTTATCTGGAACATACGGTGCAGGAAAAGAGACTTACAAGCGTGTCACCGGACGCGCAAAAGACATTCCTTCCGCTCAACGTAAGATTCTTGCTAAGATTGCAGATGAACAGGGTATAACCAATGTGGACTCTATTATCGATGAGTATAATCGCATAGGTCATCAGATAGGTGATAGAAAAATACCCATCGTTGTAGCAATGTCAGATAACCCTGTTGTTGCTCAACAGGTGGGTCACTTGGCTAAAACAGATCCTATTTTTCGTCAACGAATCGCTAAAGAGTTGAATGAGATTACAGATGTAGTTGATACGCATAACACTAAGTTATTTGGTGAGCGTTACGGAGATATTGGTCCCGTATCTAAGCAGATCTCAGAAATGGAGAAGTCGTTAAAACCTGTACGTAAACGTATCACTCATCTTGATAATGAGATTGCTAAGATTGAATCCCGTGTTGCTCCTGAGCTGGATGACACCCTTCTCGGTGAGAAGATGAAGAGTCTTGTGAACCAACGAAGAGATGCCGTAAAAGCTGAACTATCTCCTCGGTACAATGCGCTGATTCAGGAAGGAATGAGTGCAGGAGTTACAATGCCGGTAGAGGGAACAGAGCAACTTTATCGTTTTGTGAAAGATAATAATATCCGCGATCTGTTTGGAAAAGGTACTGCTCTTGATAAAGCAATAATGTCAAAGCTGACTCCTAAGACTAAAGCCGCTCGTCCTGTTACAGAACAAGAGCAATTCTTCGGTGCTGTGGATGATGTTCCGACTAAACAGGAGTTCCCTAAGTTGACGTTTGAGCAAGTGGATTCACTTAAACGTGCTATCAATAAAGCGGGTCGTCAGACTATGGATGCCGATGGTCAGCGTAAAATCAGACAATTAAAGGATATATTCGGTGAAGCCAGAGAGACAATGCCTGGGGATTACAACGGTCGTCTAGCTACACTGGATAATGAGTTTTATCAAAGAATCGGAATTCCTTTCTCTAAGCAAGGAATTAAGGATATTGACTCCAAAGCGTATTATGAGAAAGTAGCTCCTGTCCTTCTGCAAAATAAAACCGCACTTCAAGACTTCCTTGATGTGTCTGGTACTGATGGATTACAGATTGCGCGAAACGCTGTAATGTCTCATGTGTATAAATCATTTGTTAAAGACGGGTCACTGAACGCAGCAAGTTTGCAGAAATACATGCGTAAGAATGCAGGAGTGATTGATACTATTCCGGGGGTGCGTAAAGAACTAAATAACGCAATGGTGGATCAAAGTCAGTTGATGCTGACTAAGGATAATTTGAGTAGACAGTATCAGGTTGAGCAAAAGAAGATCAGTGATCATTTCTTACAACGATACGCCAATGACGTTACAGGAGTTGACTACAAGAAGATGATCGGCGATGTGTTCAACGATCATCGTAGATTGAGCAAGTTGTATAAAGACCTAGGGAAGTTGGATCGCTCCACTTCAACGGCGGTCAAGCAGTCTTTGCGTAGAGAGTTGGTGGAACACGCTGGTCGCCAGTCAACAGGTGCGTACGACTTCCTTACCGATAGACGAAATCGCAATGTTGTGGCTCGTGTTATGGGAATGGGTTATCAGAAATCAGTTGAGGATTCAGCTAAGTTATTTGATGCGTTACGAAGAGCAGACATCAGCAAGTTAGTTATCGCTCTTGAAAAAGAAAACGTCACCAGTATCGCTGGAGTAACGACTCCTGAAATTACGGGAATCGGTAGAAGGCCGATAGTTGGTCCTGTTCAGAAAGCAGTTCTGTTAGCATCAAAAGCATGGGACGCTACTCGAAGAGGACGATTCGACAAGTCCATGAAAGACCTGTTTGCTGATCCTGAAAGTATGCTGAAATTGAAAAAGGTAGCAGATGCTTATAGAAAACAACCCGTTGATGTTAGAATGGCAGCAGATAAAGCATTGACGGACGGACTACGGACAATTAGTGATGTTCTTCCTGCTTATGTGTACACCAGTTTCAAACCTGTTATTGAAGAGGAAACCAGATAATGCCGCAAGGAAAGATGGATAAACGTACTATTGAGAGCATTGTTCAATCAGCTGTCAAAGACGCTATTGACTTCGTAGACGAAGAGATCTCAGAAGATCGCACTAAGGCTCAACGGTACTTCGAT
>JABIFG010000171.1 GCA_018650795.1 Fidelibacterota bacterium | reverse complement strand
CAGATAAACCTGTGCCTTCTTACAGGTTCCACATGTTTTTTTATCAAAGAATGTTGGCTTCATCCACTTCCCTTTCCAATTCTGTAGTATAAATAATTATGGCACCTACAGTTTCCTAATACCGAATTTCAAAACTTTTAAAATCCCCACTATAGTTCTGCGGGTGGTTCTCAACCCCTTCAACCTGAGACCATCGATTGCCCACTTTCAGCTCCTTGAGGAAGCTTACGATCAAGCCATGCTCTCCTTCAGCAAGGCCGACTACTGAACCATCTGAATGATTCTTAACCCAGCCTGTGAGCCCTAACTGTACGGCAGTGCTGCTTACAAAAAACCTAAACCCAACCCCTTGAACTTTTCCTGATACTCTAAAAACAGTCGCTGTGTCCATGGCTATTTCTTTCTGTTTATGGCTTCCTCGGGCAGGACGCTGGGGCAAAATTCTGCTAGAACACACACATGGCATTGTGGTCTACGAGCAATGCAAACTGCTCTACCATGATCGATGATGAGATGGGTAAACATGACCCAATGGTCCTTCTCGATGATCTTCTGAAGCTCCATTTCAATTTTGACAGCATCTTTTTGACTGGTCATTCTCAAAAGATTGGCAATACGGATAACATGAGTATCCACCACTAAACCAGGAATGTGGAATCCTGTTCCCAAAACCACATTGGCTGTCTTGCGACCCACTCCAGGAAGTTTCACAAGAGCATTTAGATCTGCAGGGACTTCACCTTCGTGTTCCTGCATGAGGGTCTGGGCACAAGCGCTCATATTTCTCGATTTGTTATTGAAAAACCCGGTGGATCGTACCAATTCAGCGAGATGTTCAAGGGGCGCACTTGCCATACTTTCAGCTGTAGGATAATGTTTAAACAATTTTGGCGTCACCATGTTGACACGGTCGTCAGTACACTGGGCAGAAAGCATGGTAGAAATGAGTAGTTGGAATGGTGAGCGATGTTCCAGACTACATTTCGAATTGGGGTAGGTCTCATACAGGGTTTCGATGATGCGCTGCATGCGGAGTTGTTTGTTTTTCAACGATTCTCTCATCTGGCTCTCCGGGCTTGTAAATAATTTTTTAACTCATCTACATTCATGGTATTCAAGACCTCTCCAGCCGTGAAACCTCCTTTGCGGGCCATACGAACGCCAAGGGGAACTGAGTTGAGTCCTTTGATGCTATGTGCATCAGGATCGATAGAAATTCTCACACCCTTTTCTCTGGCATATTTTAAGTAACGCCAATCCAGATCCAGCCGCTTTGGAGTAGTATTAATCTCAATCAGTTTATCATTCTCAGCCGCAGCATCTATAATTGTTGTCAAATCAGGATTATAGCCTGGTCTGGCCATGAGCATTCTACCTGTTGGATGTCCGAGAATGGTTGTAAATGGACTTTGTAGAGCTCGGACAATACGATCGGTTTGTTGTACAGGATCCAGATGAAAATGACTGTGAATTGAAGCAATCACAAAATCAAAATTCGCCAGAAGTTCATCGTCATAGTCCAGGCTGCCATCTTTCAGGATATCAGCTTCAATACCTTTAAAGATGTGGAAATCGGAGTACTCAGAGTTGAGTTGATCAATGACTTCCCACTGAGATTTAACCCTGTCAGGCTTTAATCCATTGGCATAATAAGCCGCTTGTGAATGTTCGCTGATACCAAGATACTCATATCCGAGATTCCGGGTTGCCTCAGCAAGTTCTTCAAGCGCATTCCTGCCATCACTCCACGTAGAATGAGCATGAAAAACGCCCTTAATATCACTCTGCTTAAGCAGCTTAATATTTTCAGGAAAACGTGTATAGCTATCTCTCAACTCAGGCTCAATCCATTGTATGCCTATTGAACCGCATAGATCATTTTCAGTGGTATTGGCGCTAAGTTTCACTCCATCAAGAGTCTGGGCGGCAGATTCTGTATCAGCACCATATAAACTTTGAAGTTGTTCAGCATAAACCTCACCACCTGTCCGGATAAGTTGTTCCACTGCGAAGGTTTCAGATTTACATGTCCAGATCTGAATTGGAAGTCCAGATTTATCCTTGATAACAAGAGGATTTGAAGCTGACAAGCCACACCCGAATTGATCATTTAATTCTGAAATTAACTCCGATGTATCTGCCTCAACCAGTAATTCAACGGACTGGATGAGTTCGGAACCACGCCGAAGTTTACCGGTCAGTTCAATTTGAGAAATACTTCGAAGTGGTGTTAATTTTTCCATCCAGTTCTGAGCTACTGATAGTGCTATATCGAGATAAAAATCTCTGGCATGTTTGGCCCGAAAAGTAATGGCCTCCAGGAGCTTTGACTGGAGCTTGGGTCCATAACCCTTCATCTCGGCTAGTGTATTCGCCTCACATGCTTGCTTCAGTGCCTCAATATTGGTGATATCAAATTTCTGCCAGAGTAATTGAACTTTTTTCATACCCAGTCCAGGCAGATCAAGTAGATCAGGTAGACCCTCAGGAAGCTGTGCCTCCAGCTCCTGTTCCAATCCTACGGTTCCGGCCTTGGCATAGTACATGATAACGTAGGCCAAAGTTTTTCCGATACCGGGTACATCCTTCAGGCGGTCCTCATCGACGAGCACACCCATGTCTTCTGCATGATCACTAACAATACGAGCTGCTTTTTCAAAGCTCCGGATCTTGAAGGAATTTTCTTCGAGGAGTGACATCATTTGAGCGAGACGTTTTATTCTAATGCTTATTTGCGAATTATTCATTTCTCAAAATAGATCAGATAAGTCATTCACGAAGAAGAATTACTGTTGATATTTATCCACGCTCGGGGTCTTTGAATTTGAATGAGGCAAGGGCATATTGCTGGCATGAACCAATTGAGACTTCGCCAAAAACGTCAACTCATCAATCTGATACGAGAATTTTTTACTGATCAGGATTTTTTTGAGTTGGAAACACCTCTCCTGGTACCTTCGCCTGGAATGGAAGTTCATCTACACAGTTTTTCCACGAGGTATGTTCGCCATGATGGTTCAGAGGAAGTACTTCACCTCCCCACCTCACCTGAATTTGCCATCAAAAAGGCTCTGGGTGCAGGTTTTGACAAGGTTTTTGAAATTGCCCGGGTGTTTCGGAATCATGGAGAGCTGGGTCCCCTGCATCATCCCGAATTCAACATGCTGGAATGGTATCGACCTGGATCATACTTGCAAATCATGGACGATGTTGACGCCCTATTTAAATACTTGAGCACTCGATTTTCCCCGCTGAAAGCGAATTTGGAATTTTCATGGGATGAGGGCATCTCGCGTACTTCTATCGAGGAATGTTTCCAGAAATATGCTAATCTTGACCTAAAAAGAGGCCTGTCAGATATTGACTATTGGTTTTCAGCAAGCCAGGCAAGTCTCCAGGAAAATATTGCCAGCGATGATTCCTTTGAGGATGTATTTTTCCGGGTATGGTTAAAATTAATCGAGCCCAACCTGGGTGTATCACAACCAGAAATCGTTTTTGATTATCCCGCGTCCATGGCTGCCCTGGCCAAGCTCAAAGCTCCTGAAGATGTGTGGGCTGAACGCTTTGAAGTCTATATCAAAGGGGTTGAAATAGGGAATGCGTTTAGTGAGTTAACTGATTCAGCTGAGCAAGATCGGCGATTTAGAGAAGCCAATGAGCTAAGGAAGGGAATGGGTCAGCCACCCCATCCAATTGATCAGACTTTTATTGATTCCGTTGGGAAAATGCCTCGAACTGGTGGCATAGCTATAGGTGTGGAACGTTTGCTTATGGTATTAACGGGAGAGACTGATATCAGTCAATTTTTCCTCTATCCATTGGGTGACTATTCTGCTGCAACAAAGCGAACATAAAATTCAATGGGTGACTTTGCTCCAAAAGCTCCTAAAACAACATTCCCTGCTTGATCCCGCCAGTTAGAGAGAGCTCTATCCCTTAACGGTAATCCTGAATACACATAATTGCCATACTCATAGCTATAGGATTCCAGACTTAATTTGTATAGACCGAGTGGAATACCTACGAAATTGGCTGGAAAAACTGGTAATCCGGTGTCATCAATATTAATAGCCACTGCCATACTGGAATAAAAGCCCCTCAAAGAATCACCTGGAAAGACCTCATCCATGATGACACCACAAAAATTCGTCTCGATGGGTGTGTTCCAGCTTAACGAAGCATAATTATCGATGGATACGATAAATGTGTCAATATCTGCGGTGGTTCCTGGCCATTCCAAATTTAATGGAGGAGCAATTGGAGTTGTCGATGCAGAAATAATCTCACCATCTGCTGTAGTTAACTCGATGGTATATTCCGTGCCTACCACCAGTTCCACATCAGCAGATTCTGGTGTAGGAATATATCCCCCATAGTAATATCTGATGAAGGTAGCTTCTGCTATTTCTGAGGGAGGGCCATGAGCACCAAAGCCTTCATCAAAATATGCCGCACTATCAGACCATTCAAACTCTGCTATGGCAGTCTGGCTAAGCGTTTCTCTCAGAATGACTGCAAGTAGTGAAGCATCATGAATTTGGGGTAGAATTTCCAGGTAATCATCAATATGTGGCTCACCTGGATCGGCTATTCCATTCCCACGCCCCTCATACCCGCCATTGGGACCAGGTTGTTTAATACCTATATCATCATTTAATGGCTCATCCTCGTCCCACACACCGTTACCATTTAGATCGGAATAGGAGACCCAATCACCATTGTCATCGATTCCATTGTAAAGGGATGTATCGGTAATTAGAATCGTCTTATCCACCCGGATGACAGATTTTGAAAAATCAGTTAAGTTAAGTATACCTTCTATCCGTAATTCCTGTTCATAACTTTCAAAATCATCAGCAAAATCAGCGATGCTCAGATCCTCGGTACAAGACAGCATCCCAATAATGAGGAATGTGAGCAGTGAGAGTTTCATGAACCAGGGTTTTATATCGTTTATTAATTTCATCATCATCACCTAAAATTTGAACTCGAAACCAAATGTGGGAAAGAATGGAAACATACCGATACCTTCTACTGTTCCTTCTTCAAAGTCCCAGTTATAAATGAAAGTATTGAAATGGTTAGTGGCATT
>JABIFG010000170.1 GCA_018650795.1 Fidelibacterota bacterium | reverse complement strand
CTGATGTTTTAGTATCTGGTATCAAAGAATTGAAATTAATGGAGGATTTACTCATGACTCCAGGGGATCTCCCCGGCTAGAATCTTCCATAAAAAAAGGGCTATCCGTTTGGACAGCCCTTTTTTTATTTACACATTTTTTTAACTCAAAAAACGAAATCAAAATTGATGGTCGGCATGAATGGCAATAGAACAAAGGTTCTATCCTGGAGGCTATTTGTGACCCAGCTGCCTTCATCAAAGTCAAGGTTATTTCTATTGGTCAAATTGATTAGCTTCAGACTGACTTTTCCATTCACTCGCTCCCATGAAACCTTGCGGTAGAACGACAAGTCAAGTCGATGATATGCTGTAGACCATTTCCAATCTTGATCGCTGTCAAAATATCGTTTACCTGATGCCAGAGAGAAATCCATTTTGTAGCCCATGTTGTCTCGGAACTTACCATCCAGCATCAAATAGAATTCATGCTGCCTGTGTCCGGGGAGTAAGTCCTTGGCGCCCAAAGTATCAGTGAGGGTCGCCGTGGAGAACCTATATTTGGCCAAACCGCGAATTCCAGGGGTAAGTTTTTCCAAAGAAATATTAAGCCCACTAATGAGACCCGCATCGTAGGGAACCAGCCACTTATCCTGGGCAGAAAAATCTCCCTGCCAGTTGCTATCGAGCAGTGCAGGATTATCCAACAGCTGTGTAAAAACATCTGCGGATAAGTCATAACCTATGCGAGGCATGACACTACCGCCGAAACTGACACCAAGCTCGACGGGCATTTCCAGGCTGTTGTCCACTGGGATTAGAATATCAAATAGAGGTTGACTTAAGGTGTTGGATAGAGATATCTCTCGATTGGTATGGGTAGATTGGGCAATTGAAAAATATGCAGCATAAATGTTTGATGGCGCCCAATCAATACGCAGGCTTGGATTGACAACCAATTTCTCAGAAAAGGATGAGTAGACGGTTTGCATTCCCAGATCAGTAGACAGGTTGTATGGCAGAGTATAGCGGTAACCAGCTTTGGCCTTGAATATCAGTCCAGAAACATCCTTTACGGTACTGGAATCAACATAGGCCAGGTCAGAATTTAACATATCAGCACTGAATCCTGCAGAAACCATGTTGTTCCCGCCCAGAAAATATTCAGCATGAGAAGAAATTCCATAGGTGTTCAAGCCATTGGTGAAGTCACCATCTAAATCCTGCGATAGTCCAAAAGGAATTTGGTCAGCTCTCAAAAAAGTGTGATAGGTCTTTCCATATACATTGGTCAACGTCGCCAGACGAGGACTGAAGCGATGCTGGATAAGACCGGAAACAAAACTATTATACCAACTTGAATGCGCACTGCGGCCCTGTGCTCCCAGCCAATGCAGCTTATCAAAGGTGAGATACATGTTGCCTGACACCTTGGTATCTTCACTGATATCAAAGGTGATTTTTCCATTCAAATCATAAAAATAATAATCGGGTTTGAATCTTCTATACACACTATCAGATTGTGTAGTGCTTAAGGAGTATATCGCATCAAAATCAACGCGACGTCCTGAAAAATACCAGGAGCCCCCTGCAGGATGGGGACCTGAAGTAGTGAGTCCACTTTCAACCAGTCCCAAAATTGCCCTGACATCCATATTTGATCGGTTACCCTCTTTATAAATCAATTCAGTAGTACTTATCAGGTCAGTCGTTGATTGTCTTATGTTACCAGCCCCATGATTCTCAATGTGCTTAACAGCATCAAGATTAAAAGCAGGATAGATGTTATAGAGGTGTCTTGTATTCTCAACAGGAACACCATCGATAACATAGCGGGTGAATTCACCTGTAGGATGGAGCCATCTGGTAGGTGTCATGAGCTCGTATGAAAATCCAGCATTTTCAAGATTCTCTGGTTTTTTTAAGACGATATCTTTGGGTTGCTCTGGTCCAGGAAGTTGTGAGGTAATTTCGATTTCAGAAGTTGCCAGCAGGGAATCTTCCACAACAACTTCCTCCCCACCCAGGGTTTGTGGTTCTATGTGGATTGGAATTATGATATGTGTATCATCTACAAAAAAGAACTGTTTGCTAAAAGAATTGTACCCCATATATGAACAAACGACCTGGAGACTATCGTGCGATAAACCACTGAGATAAAAATATCCATCCACATTTGAAGTCCCGCCCAGATACGTATCTTTAATAACAATATTCGCATAGGGTAAAGGTTCAAGAGTAACCGAATTCCTGATAGTACCGGAAATTGATTTTATCTGTGCAAAAAGCATAGGCACTGCTAGCAATAAGAGTAGTGATAGGATAAAGGATTTTTTCATTTTATTTCTGATTCCCCATAAGATTCAATAACATAATACATTATACTTTAATACCAGGTGACATTCCAATTAAGAAGTTTCCCTGATTCATAATTAAAAACCGCGGAGAAAATACCTGGTTGATCGAGCCAATCCATAAAAATCCGATCACCCTCCCAGAGAGGAATATGCTGCAGCTCATCCTTCGCAATCCACTGGAGATGACCCTCTGGAGAATCTATCAACTCTCCAGAAAACTCATCAAAACGGTATACATGCACATACCAATCATTCTCACCATCAAAATTTGGGAAGGTGATAAAACCTTTATATTGTGGTTTGGACACCACTAGACCTGACTCTTCTAATACTTCCCTGATGGCACATGCCTCCGGGGATTCACCGCCCTCAACTTTACCACCGAGACCATTCCACTTGCCCTCATGCATATCATTGGCTTTTTTATTGCGATGTAGCATCAAGGTTTTTTCACCATCACGTATGTAACACAAAGTTGCTAGCTTATTCATCCTGTCTGTCCAAGTCTTAACAGTGTCAATTGTTCCATGCGTTAAATAAAAAAAGTCCGGCAAGAACCGGACTTTTTCTCACAAATAATG
Source organism: Fidelibacterota bacterium (assembly GCA_018650795.1). Classification (GTDB taxonomy): domain Bacteria; phylum Fidelibacterota; class UBA8477; order UBA8477; family JABMPR01; genus JABMPR01. Next base: position 18,321 of record JABIFG010000170.1, on the reverse strand, counting down.
AATCGAATCAGGCGTTTTTTACCAACCAGGTGCTGACCAATCCCTGCATTAAAGAGATGCCCTGATATATTCTATCGCGATCTTCAACGGAAATATCTTTTAGCATTTCGCCATGCAGATCGGCGTACTCTTCCTTCAGTTTTCCAACCAGCGTTTGACCTTTGTTAGTAAGACTGATTTTGGCAAAACGACGGTCTTCGATGCTCTGAACCCTATCCACCAACTTTTCGGCAAAGAGACCATCGATAATTCGGGTCAAACGACTTGGGGATAGGTGCATGCTGGTAGCCAGTTCCTGCACAGAGTACGATTTACCAGCTTCAACAATTCTCAGACAACGAAACTCTGCAACTTTTAATCCGTGGTCTTTGGCAAACATTTTTTCTTTGGCTTCGCAACATCTTAATAGATCAAATGTCAATTCGGTAATTGCACTAGCCTGTTGTTTTAATTTCACATCCATCATTAGTCCCCTTTAAAATTTATTCCTTTTCCAAACATTACTTTATACCAAAATAATCATTGTTTATGATAATGATTGCTATTGCACAAAAATTTAGTATTGGATTTAACTTAAGACTAACATTTTCTTTGCTAAAGTCAAAAATAGTGACTTTGTAGCTATTAACTATACATGATACTATTTAACCCTATTACTAAAGTAATGGATTTGATATCCATCTCCATGTTTAAACGAGTACGATTTTAAATGTGTGATTATCTAAATTCCACTGCTATTACGATTATTGTTCATGACAAGTATTGAGTAAAAGCCTAAACTGTCACCATGCAGAAACTTACAGATTACCGTGACAGCCGAACCCTACAGTATCCTGAAACGGTCAGCATTATAATCGTTAGGGATGAGAACGGACGATACAATCCCATGTCAGCTTCCTGGGTGATGCTTACCTCAATTGAACCTCGTATGATAGCCATCTCCATCGGCTTCCAACGCTATACCTATGAACTCATGTCCAAGCAAAATGAATTCGTGATTAGCTTCCCATCCGAGAAAATGGCCGCCGAGGTTGAGCTGTTTGGCTCCGAATCGGGTAGAGATATGGATAAATTGGCTGAACTGGGAACGCGGACTCAGCAAGCCACCATGATCGATGGTCTGCTGCTTTCAGAAGCAACTTTAAATTATGAATGTGTTTTGAAGGATAGCCTTGTAACCGGTGACCATATGATCTTTTCAGGAGAAATTGTGGCTTGTCACAAGCATGTCGACGAGCTCCCACGCTTATATGTACTTAGCCCTAAAAAATTTGGCGGTCTTTAAACCCACAGTTTAGTGGAAATGATTTACGCCTGGTTTTAGTGTAGCCCCAGATATTCATCATAGCTTGAAGCATTGACTTCCACAGACTTGACATCAAGATCAATTATGCGATCTGAGACGGTCTGGTTGAACTCATGATCATGGGATGTAAACAGAATATTTCCTTTGAAGCGCATGAGCCCTTCATTGATGGCAGTAATACTTTCCAGATCGAGGTGATTGGTTGGACCATCGAACATGAGCACGTTTGAACCGGTCACCATCATCTTGGCAAACATACATCTGACCCGCTCCCCTCCAGATAGAACATTGGTTTTCTTGAAGGCATCTTCGCCAGAGAACAGCATCTGTCCAAGCAAGCCTCGTATATAAGGTTCATGTTGATCTTCAGAGTATAGACGGAGCCAATCGATCAAATTGTATTTCCCTGGTTCAAAGTATTCAGTATTGTCCTTGGGGAAATAAGATTGCGCCGTGGTAACACCCCATCGTGCAAAACCTGTATCCGCTTCCATTTCACCTGCGAGAATTTTAAAAAGAGTCGTAGTAGCTAATTCGTTTTCAGCTAGAAAAATGATTTTTTCACCCCTGGCAATATGAAATGAGACATCATCCAGAACCTTCTTACCCTCAATAGTCTTGGTCAAACCCTCAACTGTGAGAATGTCTTTGCCAGCTTCACGTTTCGGTTCAAAGTGGATATAGGGATACTTTCTGGTGGAGACGGGCATATCTCCCAACTCTAATTTTTCCAATTGTTTTTGTCTAGACGTAGCCTGTTTGGATTTACTGGCATTGGCTGAGAAGCGTGAGATAAAAGCTTTTAAATCTTTGGCTTTATCTTCAGCTTTTTTGTTCTGATTATTTCTCAGATTCTGAGCGAGTTCGCTGGATTGTCTCCAGAAATCATAGTTACCAGCAAAAGTCGTGATCTTTCCGAAATCAATATCAGCCGTCATGGTACAGACTTTATTAAGAAAGTGCCTGTCATGAGAAACAACCACCACAGTATTTGTAAAACTGAGTAGAAACTGTTCCAACCAATCCTTCGCCTTTATGTCAAGGTGGTTAGTCGGTTCATCAAGCAGCAGAATATCGGGAGTTCCAAAAATAGCCTGAGCCAGCAATACCTTGATTTTTTCAGATCCCTTAAGATCTCTCATTGTACGTTCGGCGTATGACACATCGAGGCCCAAACCTGCCAGGAGCACCATCGCCTCGGACTCAGCTTCCCAGCCACCCATTTCGCCAAATTCAGCTTCAAGCTCGGCTGCTTTCATTCCATCTTCATCTGAGAAATCAGGCTTCATATAAATCGCATCTTTTTCGTGCATGATGTTAAATAGAGTCTCATTCCCCTTGAGAACTGTCTCGAGCACTGTGAATTCGTCATAGGCGAACTGATCCTGTTTAAGTACGGACATCCGCTCTCCTGGACCGATGCTTACGTTGCCTTTTTGCATCTCGATATCTCCGGCAAGAAGCTTAAGAAAAGTTGACTTTCCAGACCCGTTTGCCCCGATGAGCCCATAACAGTTTCCTGGTGTAAACTTAATGTTTACATCTTCAAACAGCTTCTGACCACCAAAGGTCAAACTAACATTATTCGTACTTAACATATGGGGATACTTGTCCTATTTAAGATCACATTTATCATCAAGGGATCATATAGTTGATGAAAGCTCCTCTTCAAACCAGAAAAGTGAACAAAATCGAACTTTGATTAACTCAGTATTTTGTGGTGGGGGTTATTCTATTCTTTCGAGTATAAGTGGGGGTATTTCTGGTGGAGATTGATTTATAGAAAAGTATTCCTCTCCTTTGGCCATCACCTCTTCCAGAGCTTTTTCATCATTGGAATAAACCGTTATTATATCATCACCCCTACCAAGATTATCTCCAATTCTGGCATGCATATACATGCCGCTTGAGTAATCAATTGCATCAGTGATTTTACGACGACCCGCTCCTATTTGAATACCTGCAAAACCAAGCGCCATAGTATCAACGTGTGAGAGATATCCTGATTCCGTGGCCGTTAAAGTCTGGGAGTACTTTGCTTTAGGATATTGACTCAAATCATCCAAAACACCTGGATCACCACCCTGGAGTTCAGTAATTCTTTTGAGCTTCTCAAAGGCTGAGCCATCCGCGACTGTCTTGCTCTGAAGCTCAATGGCCGCCGCTTCAGAGAGGTTCGGATTAGACATTCTCAAAATCTCAGCACCTAGAGCATACGTGACCTCCATAAGATCGGCAGGACCATCTCCTTGAAGTCCTCTCACAGATTCTTCCATCTCAAACCAATTACCAATCGCTGAACCGAGGGGTTGGTTCATGTCGGTAATCAGGGCTGTTGTCTTTATCCCATAGCCTTTACCGATTGAAACCAGGCTGTTGGCCAAGGCTCGGGACTCTGCCGGGGTCTGCATGAAAGCACCATTCCCTGTTTTCACATCAAGGACCAGTCCCTGGATGCCCTCAGCAATTTTCTTGCTCATGATGCTGGCAGAAATCAGTGGGATGGATCTCACCGTGGCAGTGACATCTCGCAGTGCGTAAATTTTCTTATCTGCTGGACAAATATTACCAGTTTGACCAATCAGTCCAACATGTTCCTTGATGACCATCTCTTTCCAGTCATCTAAATCAAGATTCACATCGAACCCGGGAATGGATTCCAATTTATCCAGGGTACCACCGCTGTGCCCCAGTCCCCGACCTGATATCATGGGTATATGTATATCCAAAACAGCCAGGATGGGCGCGAGTAAGATGGATACCTTGTCACCTACACCTCCCGTGCTGTGTTTATCAGCCACAAACCCAGGGGCTGAGCTAAAATCCATTTGTTCACCGGACTCCAGCATAACTTTTGTGAGGGACAGGGTTTCTTCGGTGCTCATCCCCTTTATGAAAATTGCCATAAGCAAAGCAGACATCTGATAATCCGGGATACTCCCATCGGTATAGGCGAGTATGAAATCACTGATTTCACTATGGCTGAGCTGTTGACCCCTCGATTTTTTTTCAATTATCTGATAGGGTATCATCTTCACTCCTGTAACTCTCTGCTAACTCGACATAGTGCTTCCAACCAGTTTGCATGCGCTTGAACATATCATCATCTATCGTTGTTCTCTGCCTGGCGGGAACCCCAGCCCAAAGTGTTCTAGTCGGGATGTGCTCGTATTCTTTGACGAGGGCACCTGCTGCAACCAGAGCACCTTCATCAATTTTTGCCCAGCTCAAGACAGTAGCTCCCATCCCAATCAGAGCGTCATTTTTTACAATACAGCCATGGACTATCGATTGATGCCCAATAGTTACTCGATCCCCAATCAAGCAGGGTCCATCTTCAGATTCCACATGGAGGATAGCACCATCTTGAATATTGACATTTTCACCGATTCTGATTTTGTTTAAATCACCTCGTATAATCACATTATACCAGATACTGGAACCAGCGCCTATTTCAACATCACCGATAATGACTGCATTTTCAGCAACCCAGGCATCGGGATGTATTTTTGGATTTATGCCTTTAAAAGATTTCTTTATCATTTCGTTTATTCCGTTCCCAATAGAGCATTAAACATAATCGACCATACAACAATTGGAAACATATTCAGCCATCTGCCATGAGAGATATACCTCAATGATTCTGTTTCAAACCAGATACCCTTATCAAAATATGGAGCTATTTTGGGAGTAATTTTATTTAATCTTGACTTTTTTGTACAATATGCTTTACTTGCCACGAAATGATAGACGAATCAAAAAAATCGACCTCAAATAATGATGAAAATATTGCTATGAGTGATGAGCAGCAAACCATACAAAACATAACGGATCAGGAATATAAATACGGTTTCACAACTGAGATCGAGATGGAAGAATTCCCCCTCGGTTTAAATGAGAATATCGTGCGTATGATCTCGGCCAAAAAGAATGAGCCCGAATTCATGACGGAGTGGCGTCTCAGAGCCTATCGACATTGGCTCAAGCAAACCGAGCCTAAATGGCCCAAGCTGGACTATCCTGAGGTTAATTTTGATGATCTCTACTACTATGCCGCGCCAAAGAATGAAAACGCACCTAAAAGCCTGGATGAGGTTGATCCAGAGCTCCTGGCAACCTTCGATAAACTGGGTGTTCCCCTTGAAGAACGGGAATTACTGGCCGGGGTTGCTGTGGATGCCATTATCGACAGTGTGTCGGTTGCTACGACGTTTAAGGATAAGCTGAATGAATTGGGTATCATATTCTGCCCGATGAGTGAAGCCATCCAGGATCATCCGGATCTGGTCAAGAAATATTTAGGCACTGTTGTGCCCTATACTGATAATTTTTATGCAACACTGAATTCAGCAGTCTTCAGTGACGGCAGTTTTGTTTATATCCCACCGGGTGTACGCTGTCCCATGGAGCTTTCCAGTTATTTTCGGATCAATGCTGCCAAGACGGGCCAATTTGAGCGTACCCTGATCATTGCAGATAAAGGTAGCTATGTGAGTTACCTGGAAGGCTGTACTGCACCCATGCGTGATGAAAATCAGTTACACGCTGCCATTGTTGAGCTGATAGCCCTGGAGGACGCGGAGATCAAATATTCCACTGTTCAAAACTGGTATGCTGGCAATAAGGAAGGTGTCGGTGGCATCTTCAATTTTGTCACAAAGCGTGGACTTTGTAGTGGTAACAATTCAAAAATTTCGTGGACCCAGGTTGAAACTGGTTCTGCCATTACCTGGAAGTATCCAAGTTGCATCCTCAAGGGTGACAACTCAGTAGGTGAATTCTATTCAGTTGCTCTGACCAACAATTACCAGCAGGCGGATACCGGCACCAAGATGATCCATCAGGGTAAGAACACACGCAGTCTGATCATTTCCAAGGGTATTTCTGCCGGAAAAAGCAACAATGCCTATCGAGGTCTCGTCAAAGTGAATAGCAAGGCTGAAAATGCTCGCAATTATTCTCAGTGCGACTCCCTCCTTATTGGTGATCAATGTGGCGCCCACACATATCCCTATTTAGAAATTGAAAATCCCACAGCACAGGTTGAACACGAGGCCACCACCTCAAAGGTTTCTGAGGATCAAATATTTTATTTAAATCAGCGGGGAATTTCCACTGAAGATGCCGTCGGAATGATTGTATCTGGTTATGCCCGGGAAGTCTTTCAGCAACTCCCCATGGAGTTTGCTGTGGAAGCCCAGGCCCTGATGGCCGTCAGCCTGGAAGGCTCGGTTGGTTAAATGAGTTCTATCAACTTTTAAATGAATTGTATTACAACAACCACAAATATTCTCTGCGGCTTTGTAGCTCTAGGAGAGGGGAAATAGATGTTATCCATCAAGAATTTACAAGTATCTGTTGAGGAAAAGCCAATTTTAAAAGGGCTTAACCTTGAAGTGAAGCCTGGAGAGATTCATGCTATTATGGGTCCCAATGGTTCTGGAAAAAGCACACTGGCTCATGTTCTCTCTGGACGTGAAGGTTACAGCGTTGATTCAGGATCTGCCCATTACAAGGGTCTGGACTTATTGGATATGGCACCTGAAATTCGTGCGCGTGAGGGAATGTTTTTAGCATTCCAATACCCTATTGAAATCCCCGGTGTTAATAATACATCCTTTCTGAAAAAAGCTCTGAACGAAATTAGGAAACACCGCGGTGAAGAAGAGTTGGATGCCATTGATTTCCTGGGACTCATCAAGCAGCAGATGAAACTGGTAGAGATGAAAGCGGATCTCCTCAAGCGCCCTGTAAATCAAGGTTTTTCAGGTGGTGAGAAAAAGCGGAATGAAATTCTACAAATGGCAGTATTGAATCCCACTCTGGCCATTCTCGACGAAACCGATTCAGGTTTGGATATTGACGCCCTGCGTATTGTGGCTGGTGGTGTAAATAAATTACGCTCAGCTGACAATGCATTTGTGGTTATCACCCATTATCAAAGACTTCTGGATTACATCGTACCTGATTTCGTGCATGTGTTGTCAGATGGACAGATAATCAAGTCAGGTACCAAAGAATTGGCTCTGGAACTGGAAGAGCGTGGCTACGACTGGTTGATCGAAAAAGCTGAGTCTCAGGTCTAGTTGAGGAATCGATTGTGGCACAAATAAGAAATAATTTTTCAGAATGGATCAACCAGCAGGTTGGCACCACTTCGACATTTGCTTTTTCAGATGCACTCAGGACTCCATCCCTGTCCAGATTAGCTGCAGGTGTTTTCCCAACCCGTAAGGATGAGGAGTGGAAATACACTCCTCTAAGTAACCTACTTGACACAAGCCCGGCTGAAGATACAAGTGCTGCATTAGACCTCGAATCTATTGAGGGTCTTAAGCAGGCTATGCCCGATGCCCACACTATTGTTTTTGTCAACGGCGAATACTCCGCGGACTATTCAGATAAATTGGAGCATCTGGGAAGTTCAGGATTGAGTATTTCCCATCTTTCACAGCTTGAGGGTAACGCACTGCAGTTGGCTGAAGACACAATACTTGAATCAACCTTAACTGATGACAATATTTTTCAGCATATCGCTCTGGGTCTCTCTCAAAATGGACTATTTATTGAAGTGGAAAAAAATGTGGAGAGCGAGACGCCTCTCCACATAATTCACGTATCAACTGCTCATGGCGTGAGTGCGTTTACAAATCCAGTAAATGTCATTCGATTGGCAGAGAATAGTCATTTAAAAATTGTTGAGCAATACGCATCAATAGGTGAAGCGGCTGTCATTACAGTTCCAGCAGGCTATATCCAGCTGGATGATGGAGCCGGTCTTGACTATTACCGAGTTAGCATCGAGAATGCTGAAACAAATCATGTTTGCAATACCTCTGTGAGAGTTTCAGGGTCAGGGACATTCAAGTCACATCAATATTTACTTGGTTCAAAGCTGACTCGTTCCAATCTGGAAGTTGGTTTTACAGGTCCAGGAGGAGAAGCTGTACTCCGGGGTGTTTATCTAGGTGATGAAAATCAACATCTTGATGTTCGAACCTATCTGGATCATGCACAACCCCATTGTAGCAGTGATCAGCATTTTCGTGGAATTCTTAATGGCCAAGCCCGAGGTGTATTTAATGGATTGGTTCTGGTTCGTGAACAGGCTCAGAAAACGGACGCACAACAATCCAATAAGAACCTGCTTCTCTCCAGGGATGCGCGTGTAGACACGAAGCCCCAACTGGAAATATTTGCCGATGATGTGAAGTGTGCCCATGGTGCAACCGTTGGTGAATTGGATTCAGATGCCTTATTCTACCTGCAATCCAGGGGGATAGATAAAAAAGATGCTGCGCTTATGCTCACACGAGCCTTTGCAGCCGAGGTGACTCAGGAAATTGATATTGCATCGCTGCAAGCTTATGTGCAAAGCAAAATTGCGGCTTCATTAGATGAGATTGTTACTCCTAATGTTTGACATCAAGAAAATACGAAGTGATTTCCCCATACTGGAGACCAAAGTCCACGGTAAGCCACTCATCTACACTGACAACGCAGCTTCAACTCAAAAGCCTCAGCAGGTCATAGATTCAATTTCCGATTTGTACTCGAAACATTACGCCAACATCCACCGGGGTGTTCATCATCTCAGTCAAAAGTCAACCGCCCTGTATGAGGGAGCGCGCGAAACCGTAAAAAGCTTTATCAATGCGAGTAAGATTGAAGAAATTGTATTTGTTCGTGGGACGACAGAAGGGGTAAACCTGGTGGCCAGCAGCTACCTGGAACCGCTGCTCCAGCCTGGGGATGAGATATTAATTTCTGAGATGGAGCATCATTCCAATATCATTCCCTGGCAATTGACAGCAGAACGAACCGGTGCACTTTTAAAGATTATTCCCCTGCTGGAAAATGGGGAATTGGATTTGGGTTTATTGCCTGACCTGCTTAGTTCAAAGGTGAAAATCGTTGCAGTGAGCCATATGTCAAATTCATTGGGCACCTTAAACGATGTAACCCGCATCATTGAACAGGCTCATGCGCTGGGTATCCCAGTGTTACTGGATGGAGCTCAATCTATTGCCCACATGGCCATAGATGTTCAAGAACTGGACTGTGATTTCTTTGTATTCTCTGGTCACAAAATATATGGGCCCACCGGTATTGGTGTTCTCTATGCAAAAGAGAACCTCTTACTCAATATGAAACCATATCAGGGTGGTGGAGACATGATCCTGAATGTCAGCTTCGAGAAAACTGAATACAATGATATTCCATATAAATTCGAAGCAGGTACTCCGAACATCGAGGGCAGCATTGGAATGGCAGCCGCACTCGATTATATATCTGAATTGGGTATTGAAAACATAGATGAGTATGAGCAGGAACTATTAGCCTATGCCACCCAACAGTTCTCGGCAATTGAAGGACTTCGAATTATTGGATCAGCACCTCACAAGGGCAGCATCATCTCTTTTGTATTGGATGGTGTTCACCCCCATGATGTAGGAACCATCATGGATATGGAGGGTATCGCTGTAAGAACCGGTCATCACTGCACCCAACCTGTCATGGATTACTACAATATTCCCGCCACAACTCGGGTCTCACTCTCTTTTTATAATACAATCGAGGAGATTGATGAAATAACCAGGGCGATTACCAAGGTTAAGGAGCTCATGGGCTAATGACAGAATTGAGAGAGTTGTACCAGGAAGTCATCCTGGATCATAATAAAAACCCGCGGAATTTCAAGAAACTTGAGCTGCATTCTCACCATGCCAATGGGCATAATCCACTCTGTGGAGACAAATTGGAACTCTTCCTTGATGTGGTCGATGGCATTATTAAAGATATTTCCTTTGTGGGAAGTGGTTGCGCCATATCTACCTCCTCAGCCAGCCTGATGACACAATTCCTCAGAGGTAAATCCATAGAGGAAACTCGGCATTACTTTGAAAATTTTCATGATCTAGTCACTGGTAAAGAACTTGATCAAAGTGCATTAGAAGGACTTGGAAAGTTGGCTGTTTTCGCTGGCGTACAGGAATTCCCCGCCCGAGTTAAATGTGCCAGTCTCTCCTGGCATACACTCATGAATGCTTTGGACAGTACCATTGAAACTGCTGCAACTGAATAGAAAAATAATTGGATTCCATATATGAACGATAATATACCTGAAATTGATCTCAAAGAAATTGAGGACAAGATCGTGTCTACGATCAAGACTATCTATGATCCTGAGATCCCTGTAAACATATATGATCTGGGTTTGATCTATGATGTCAAGGTCACAGAGGAACTCGAAGCCTATGTAAAGATGACTTTGACTGCCCCGAATTGCCCTGTGGCTGGTTCGCTACCCATCTCAGTAAAACAGCAAATCCTGCAGGAAGTTCAGGAATTGGAATTCGCCGATGTGGAAGTTGTCTGGGAACCTCAATGGCATAAGGATATGATAAGCGAAGCTGGTTTACTCCAACTCGGTTTACTCTAAAATGAAACTTAGCGCTCAAGAAGAATATGGTATTCGTTGTTTACTCCATATCGGTCGTAAGACTGAGTTGGGCGGCAGTAGTATATCTGCTATAAGCAAAGCTGAGCAAATCACCCCTTCCAATACGGCTAAGCTTGTTCGCATACTGCGTATGAATGGATTTGTACAAAGTAGTCGTGGGAAAGATGGTGGTTACACTCTGGCGAGGGCACCTGAAGACATTTTACTCAGCGAGGTATTTGAGGTTTTGGGCGGAAAATTGTTCGGGGAAGGCTTTTGTGATCACTACGCTGGCACCGGCAATCAATGCGCTCATTTTGATCATTGCACTGTTAGATCTTTCTGGTGTGCCATCCAATCTGTCCTGGATCATGTACTCAGTCAGACCACATTAAAACACCTCATGGATCCAAGTGGATTAGGTTGGTGGGAGACCTGCTTGACTGCAAACCCACTTCTATCCCAGCCCTCATCTTAATAGTTATTAACCGTTTAACACTCCCCTTCCTTGGATTTGTTACCTAAAATGTGACAAATTTCAAATTTGGAAATAAAATATTACAATTGTCGCATTTATAATACACAATGGACATTTTTGCCCTATATTAAATCATTCCCTTTTAAATGATGGGATAATTTGGAAAAGTGACTTAAAAAACTGCAGATGTAAGAAGCGACTATGAACAGTAAGCAAAAAAATCATGCCCGAGTACTCATCGTTGATGATGAGCCAGACATCACCCATCTTTTTGAAAACTTCTTAAGTGATCTTGGATACGATATATCCACCGCGACTGAGCCTGAAGAGGCTATAGAACTTTTCGAGAAGGAAGATTTTGATGTCGCTGTCCTTGATATCAACATGCCGCGAATTAGTGGCCTGAAGTTATTAGAGCAGTTTAAGCAAACGAATCCACAGCTTATTGTTATCATGGTAAGTGCTATCCAGGACACGGATATTGTTGTCAAGTGTATCCAGCATGGTGCCTATGATTATCTCGCCAAGCCAATTATTGATTTAAACCAATTACAGATTCGAATCTCGCGTGGATTGTCTGAAAAGCGTATCCGCAGTGAGAATATTGCCTTAAAAAAGGAACTGAAGCGACATACTGATTATCTTGAAATTGAAGCCCATTCAGCAGTCATGCAGCGCATTCTTGAAAAGATCAGCACAGTTGCTGATTATAATACAACCGTTCTGCTTACTGGTGAATCAGGTACAGGTAAGGAAGTCGCTGCCCGTCAGGTTCATCAACAAAGTCGCAATAATAGAGGTTCATTTATTCCCATTAACTGTGGAAGTATTCCTGGTACCCTGCTGGAGAGTACGCTTTTCGGTCATGAAAAGGGATCTTTCACTGGAGCAAATGAGCGTAAAAAGGGTGTTTTTGAGGAGTCTCACAATGGAACCATTTTCCTGGATGAGATCACTGAAACTACACCTGAGTTCCAAATACAACTATTGCGTGTTCTTGAATCCAGCACCATTAGACGCGTTGGAGGGAATACAGAAATTCCCCTCAACCTTCGTGTTGTAGCAGCAACCAATCAAAATATTGAAGAGTTAGTAAAGATGGGGCGCTTTCGCGAGGATTTATATTTTCGTCTGAATGTCTTCCACATAGAGATACCCCCTCTGAGAGATCGAATAGAAGACCTACCCGTGATCATTGAGTATCACTTAAAACGCCTGTCCAGCGCTATGGGTAAAGATGTTACTCGAATTGCTCCCAAGGCATTTCAAGTATTCAATACCCACGATTGGCCAGGTAATATCCGTGAATTGGTGAATGTGTTAGAAAATGCTATGATTATGTGTAAGGGAGATTCCATTCAGGTTTCGGATTTACCTTCACATCTATTAAGCGGTGGAGGTACGCTGGTTCTCAACCAGAACAACCAGGTTGACAATTACGCGGATGCAAAGGAAGAGTTTGAAAGGATATATTTTCAAGCCCTGCTACAGCAAGCTGAGTTGAATATCAGCAAGGCAGCTCAATCTGCAGGTTTGAGTCGTCAACATCTGCATTTGAAATTAAAGAAGCTGGGAATCCAGAACTAATTTCGACCACGATTACACTACTGCCTGTAACAAAACAACGACATATTCCCCTTTTCACATTCGCTCAATCTTGTTTACATTGCATAGCTAAAGAATTATTAATTGCAGGTGGTAACAACTGAGAAAGTAGAATGGAACTAGTTAAAGAAGAAACCTCCCCAAGCCTAGGCGCAATACAGGCTGAAGGAATTTCAGAGATTTATGGTACCTTTGGTCTGAAAATGACCAGCCTAAAGGGTATCGCTTCCTTTGCTACCGGCATGGCCCTCAAAATCTCAGAAGAAGTGTGCCAGTTTCATCAAATAGTTCCCATTGATGTTAAAGATGATGGCACCGTTGTCATTGCCATGGCTGATCCACTTGATATGGTTGCCGTGCAGATAATCCGCGCAAAAGTTAAGCAGGATATCGCTACAGTATGGGCTGACTCTGATGAGATTGAGTTTGCCATCGGTTCCATTTTCTCTGATAAAAATACTTTTGAAGACACTCTTCAGGATCTGGTTGAGGTCGAGGACGACCTTGAAGAAGAAGAGCAAGTTGATGAAGATAGCATCGATATTCTTCGTACTCAGGCCACCGACGCCCCTGCTGTAGTATTTGTCAACTCGCTACTGGTGCAGTCGATTCAGGAACGTGCCAGTGATATTCATATTGAACCTCAGGAAAATAACCTTCGAATTCGATTGAGAATTGATGGCATGCTGCGTGAATTCCCGCCAGCTAATAGACGCTTACAATCTGGTGTAATTGCCAGAATCAAAATTCTGGCTGATCTTGATATTGCCGAGCGTCGAATTCCCCAGGATGGTCGAGTCAAGTTTAAGATTATGGGACGTAGTGTAGATGTCCGCTGTTCCACTATCCCTGGTATCTATGGTGAAAAAATTGTAATGCGTATCCTCGATCAAGGGTCAACATCCTTGAACCTTGATGATTTGGGATTTGAAGAAGAAAAACTAATGCTTCTGAAAGAAAAGGCCAACGCAGCTAATGGAATGATCCTGGTAACCGGACCTACTGGATCTGGAAAAACGACAACGCTATATTCTGTTCTTAATTATGTAAACAGTCCCCAATTGAATATAATCACTGTGGAAGATCCCGTTGAATATAGGCTGGAAGGAATTAACCAGGTACAGGCTCGACCTAATGTGGGCTTAACATTTGCTTCAGCCCTGAGATCAATTCTGAGACAGGATCCAGATATTGTCATGGTTGGTGAAATTCGAGATCTTGAAACAGCTGAGATCGCTATCAAGGCGGCCCTTACTGGTCACATGGTATTAAGTACCCTCCACACAAATAATGCCGTTGCAACCATCATTCGTTTGCTTAATATGGGGATTGATAAGTATTTGATCGTATCTTCTTTGTCAGTCATTGTGGCCCAGAGATTGGTCAGACGAGTATGTACTGGATGCAGGGAACCCGTTGAGCCGACGACAGATATTACAATGTTTATGGAGCGGCAGGGTATTGACTTAACACAAGCTACCTTTTACAAGGGCAAGGGGTGTAAACAGTGTTCCGGATCAGGTTTTTGGGGTCGCATGGGAATTCGTGAAATATTATTTATGAACCCAACTATTAAAGAGCTCATTATCAACGATGGCTCTGAGATGGAGATTCGTAAGGCTGCGGAGGAGTCTGGCACCACGTCACTCTTTGATGAGGGTATGAAAAAGGCAAAAAATGGCATGACTACTCTAGAGGAAATCATTAGGGTTGCCTGATGGGTAATTTTAGATATATCGCTGTTGATCTTAAGGGCAAGCGTACTGAAGGTACCCTGGGTGGTTTTACACGCGAAGAAGTGAGCGCTGAACTGCGTCGCATGGGTCTTAAACCTGTTAGCGTTGAACCTGTTCGTAAGAAAAAACGGGAATGGAAACTGAGTGAGATCAACCTCAGTCCACCAAAAGTAGATCCAGCGTTAAAGGTTGTATTTTTTCGCGAGCTCTCAACTTTGCTTGATGCTGGTATTCAATTGGTTGATGCGATTTCTATTATTCAATTACAATTTGAGGATAAAAACTTCCAAAAAGCAATTGGTGAGATTCTAGTCTTTGTGAAGTCTGGACACCCTTTCTCAGATGCACTTTCTGAGCATAAGCATATTTTTCCGCCCTTTGTCATCTCATTGGTTACTGCTGCAGAAATGGGTGGGGGTCTGGATAAGATTCTGAGTCAGATCGCTGTATATATAGAAAAAGAAGATGACGTGCGTAAACGCCTTAGCTCTGCCACAAGTTATCCAAAATTTATTGGAATGTTTTTTGGTGTTGTACTTATTGGAGTGATGTTTGGATTAATGCCTAAATTTGCTGATATATTTGCAAGTTTTGGTGCCGAACTACCAGCATCAACTCAGATAATGATTAATATAAGTGATTTTCTCAGAAATAATCTCATCCTTGAAGCGATTTTGGGTGCTGCAAGTTGGATAGGTTTCAAGGCTTTCAAGGCCTCACCGAAGGGTAAATATTTCCTGGATAAGCATATTTTTAAAATGCCCGTGGCGGGACACATTATTCACAAATCCATGGTTTCCAGATTTGCAAAGACTCTTTCGGTATTAATCAGAGCGGAAGTTTCAATCGTAAACGCCTTGAAAATTGCTGGAAATACCTCTGACAATGAATACATCAAAGAGATTACTGAACATGTTGCCCTCCAGGTCACACATGGACGGAGCATGGGAGGGCAACTGGCAAAATACACCGATGTTTTCCCCATCATGGTAAGTTCCATGATTACTGTCGGTGAGAAATCTGGTGCCTTGGCCATTATGCTCGAGAAGATTTCTGAATTTCATGAAGCTGATTTTAATACTGCGGTGGATAAATTATCCAAAACTATTGAGCCCATCATTATGGGTGGTCTCGGAGTGGTTATAAGTATCATTATTGTGACCCTCTATTTACCCATTTTCCAGATGAGCTCAGCCATCCATTAACTTTTCAAGTTCTGTCACTTCGATTAATCTGCTCTACCTCTCTTAAAAGCAAACGAATATTGTCGTATATTGCTGTATTATGGGAGTATACACCATTTGTGCAGTATATTCTCTACACCTAGAATTGTCATAATAATGCTACATCCTCCTAAGAATAGCTACAATTATAAACTTAAGTAAAAAGCGATTAATCAGAGTTTAATGCGCTGGCAACAGAATATTACAGCTTGCATATATCATTGTATATTATGGGTTTATAAATCTTGAAAGTCTGACTAATAAGGATTTTCCTAATCAGATTACAGGGAATTCCTCTAGGAATAACTATAGTCTTGTTCTAATTTTAAGACATATCGGCGAAAATGTTCTTTGTAAATGTTACATATTATCGACAAGCATATTTATAATACATTCTATAGTGTACTGTTAACTATGCGTTTATGGCTATTGCTTCAAATTGGTATAACCTTTGAAGCTTATAAGTCCATAATAGCGATTGTATATGTCAGAAACAAAAAATGCATTTCGCTGTACAAACGTAAAAAAAAGTCCTTAAGAGGAGGATATTAAAATGAACAGAAATAGTGGTTTTTCTTTAGTCGAGCTGATGATCGTAATTGTGATTATCGGTGTTTTGGCAGCTGTTGCAGTGCCAATCTATAACAACAATGTCATGAAGGCAAAAATGAGTGAAGCTGATGCTGCTTTAGGTAGTATCAGAACACAACTCCGTGTCTATTATGGTGAAAATGGTACCTATCCAACCGAAGCCAGCGCAGTTGACGTTGTTGGTGCATCTTGGAATGATATCAATACAAACGAACTGGATGGAAAGTACTTCAGTGATTCTTCTTACACTTATTTGAGTGCTGATGGTGCTGCTTATACAATTACATGTAAAGCCGGTGCTATTCTTGAAGCTGATCGTACTTTGAATCAAGCTGGTACGCTTGCTGGTGGGCTTGACTAGTACACCTAGTTTATTAAGGTAAACTAGCTTTTTGAAACCGATGAACAATCAAGGTTATACCCTTATCGAGGTTATGATCTCCGCCACACTTCTTGCCATCATTGTCCTAGGTACTATGCAGTACTTTACTTTGAGTCGCTGGCAAGTTGAGAAGGGGATCAGAGCTCAACTCGCCTGGGCAAATATGGCATCTCGTATGGAGAAAGCCATCGACCTTGGTTATGCATCACTTCAGGATAGTCTACCTGAAACTTCGGTATCCCTGATCCTCAACGGGATTCAGGGATACCGTACTACTATCGTCACCTCAATTGACGATAGCGCAGACGGTTTTTTTCCCTCCGACACCTCTCAACCAGATTACTATGATGTAACTATAAAATTCGCGTGGTTCACAACTAATAACATAACTGATAGTCTCAGCTGCAGTTTCTCAGAGGAACGTGGCTGGACTTATTGATGACCCATGCACTCCCGCTATAATCGAGGATTTTCACTTGTAGAGCTGACATCCGCCATGGTTGCCAGTGCGATTTTAGTAATTGGGTTTGGTTCCGTTATCGTTATGAGTCGTCAACAGTTGGCTGATACTAATACTCGTGTAGGTCTGAGTTATGATCAAGTCATTTTGGACAGATATGTCCGTACGAAGCTCACATCCACAGTGAGTGACTCAATGCGGATTTATGCTGATGCCTCTGACGAAACATCAAAAACAACCAGCACATCTGGTACCATTCTCAGAGCCGTTGACGCCGATTCAACAGTCTACCATCTTGATCTCACCGGTAATACTCTACTCTGGGTAACTGATGACACAATTAATCACAACCCGGTCGATTGTGAGATATCAGATCTTCTCTTTACAGAAAGAGTAGGAAATATTGGGAAAATATTAAGTCTCAGCATGAATTTGATCTCTGATGAAGATACTCTGGGCTGTGCCTGGACAATTACACTCCGAAATTAAAACAATACTCTAAAGTTTAGAATAGTTCACTCTGGTTTTAACCTCATAATATTGGTTGTAGCCAATTAGCCATTTACATTTGTAATAATTTTCACCTATTTCACGACCTCCTAAGCAAAATCAGGTCATTCAGAAAACTATCGTTGCGAAAATAATAGGTCCACTCATATAGACGATGGTATTTACCATCCAGTTCCAGAAATAGAATCCAGATGCAAAACCCATATGTATCCAAAACCATGATCCAGATATTGGGAAATATTTCACGATATATACTTTACTATATATATAATGCCAACTAGGTTGAAAATATGAAAAGTGGCGAGATATAAAATTTCCATCCCCTGGACGGTTTGCTCCTGGTGAGCTAAATAGTGCCCTTCATTTTTGTAATGTCTCTAAAGACAACCAGGTCAATTTCATATTAATCACGATGGCCCTAACCCCCTGTAAGCGTGCTGCTATAGGATAGAGATGAAGAGTTCCACCATCACAACAGGATCTCCTTCAGGCTGATGTATGAGCTCATGGACAACCCCTTCCAGCAGACTACGTAACCGCATTGTGGTTCATCACGGAGTCTAAGACCTATAATCCATAGAGCAAGAT
>JABIFG010000169.1 GCA_018650795.1 Fidelibacterota bacterium | reverse complement strand
GCTCTACTTGGATAACTACGAGAAAGGCTGGAGTGGTATCGGCAGCATTAAGAAGATGTCTCCTGAAGACTTCAAGAGCTGGGTGAAAGATCCGGCCAAGACAAGTAGACGGTCCACTGTTGCTAGATATAAGGGTGAGGGGGCGTTTATCCCTGCTGCAGCTGCCTACCATGGCAAATCAAAGTCTGCTGCTTCTGAAAATAAGGTGTTCACTGAGGATGCTGCAGAGAAAGCAAGAGCTCTACTCAAGGCCAAGCTGAGTAACATCAATAGCGGCATTGATCCAGAGGTTATGCAGGCCGGTATCACCCTGGCCGGGTACCACATTGAGAAGGGGGCCCGCACATTCACGGCCTTTGCAAAGGCTATGGTCGAGGATCTGGGGGAGGGCATTAGGCCATATCTGCGCTCCTGGTATGAGGGTGTGCGCTATTACCCTGGAATGGAGAGTATTTCTAAGGAGATGACGGCTGCTGGTGATGTGGATTCTGAATCAGCTGCTATACTTGATAATGAGACTGGAGAAAATAATGCTAAACATTCCGCAACCGATCCGCAATCAGATAGCACAAGAGGTTCAGAGCCCAGTGTTCAAGACGATCTTTCTGGAGGAGAGCGAGGACAAGGCGGATCAAGAACTGATCAAGTTGGCCAGGAGGCAGACTCAGGGCGTGGAGAGTCTAAGTCAACCCTGGATGACAGTGGCTCCTCTGCTGATGGAAAACCAAGCAATAAGCCAGTTCGTAGCGAAAAATCCAGACTGGAAGCAAGCTCTGCCAGAAGTTCTGACAATACAGGAAGCCTGCCAGATAGCACAGGTGGACTATTTACTGAAAGGGAAACAGGTCAATCTGCTGGCCGAGTCGCTGAAACGTCCCCTTCCAAAAAGCCTCAACTAGCCAAAAACGCACCCACAACAGTAACTGCCGGTGATCTCGCTGAGATCAAGGCGCAGATGCCATTCTTGACAGAAGGGCAGGCTGAGGACGTTGTGTTTGCCGAAAATAGACTCTCCAAGCCAGATGGGTTTGGGGTGATGTTCACCAATGGGACTGGGACCGGTAAAACTTTCTCTGGTCTTGGTGTAGTGAAACGAATGGTGATGCAGGGCAAGGACAATATTTTGGTTGTTGTTCCCAAGCAGCCTATCGCTGATGCCTGGGTGAAGGCCGGCACCGGGTTCTTCGGCGTTAATATCTCTCGCCTGGAGAGCGTAAAGGATGCAGGTAGGGGGGTTGTGGTTACCACCTATGCAAATCTTGGTGACAATGGCGCACTGCTCAATCGTGACTGGGATGCTATTGTTGCTGATGAGGCACACTACCTGTCCTCTTCTCAGGCTGGGAAAGACACTGCTGCATTGTCTAAGCTGCAGGCTATGACGCTGAAGCGCGGCTATGGTGTCGCCAGGGCTCGTGTTGATGCTCAAAATCCTAAGCTGGTTGATGAGCGTAAGGCACTCAGAGCAGAGCATGAGCTTTTGGAGCACTCCGATGATGCTCGTAATTACGTTCGGATGGAAGAGATTGAGGGTCGGGAGCAGGAGATTGTAGGGCAGCTGCAGGAGTTGGCCGTTGCAGAGCAGGAGCGCATTGAGGGTGTTGATGATGCCGACAAGCCTCGCACAATCTTCCTGAGCGCTACCCCATTCGCATACGAGAAGAGTGTTCGGTATGCCCAGGAGTTCCTGTTTGACTGGGGCGCTGATGAGCACGGCGGTGGGTACAATAGCAGCAACAAATATGAGCAGTTTATGATGACCAACTTCGGTTATCGGATGCGCTATAACAAGCTGACCGAGCCGGATGCAAAGGTTGATAGTGGCTTGATGCAGCGAGCATTCAATAGCTGGCTCAAGAAAGAGGGGGTTCTGTCTGGACGCTCTCTGGATAGTAATTTTGACTATGATCGCAAATTTGTTTACGCAGAGAGTGCGCTAGGTCAAAGGGTTGATGAGGCGATTGAGTGGCTGCGCGAAGAGGGTCGTGAGGATCATGCTGTTCGTGAGCTGGAAGAGAAGCTGATCGGTAAAAACTTCGATTACCATGCTCGCATGTATTTCCTTGAGGCAATCAAGGCCAATGAAGCGATAGACCATATCAAGGCTCATGTTGATCTGGGGCGCAAAGTGCTGGTAATGCACGACTTCAAGAAAGGCGGGGCAGTCAATCCCTTCAGGATCAGCCCCCAGGCACAAGATGAAGCTGAAGCATACGCACGGTTTACGTCTGAATTTAAGGATCTGGTTGATGCTTTCTCTGTACTGTCTTCACCGATTGATCACTTGAGTAGTGAGTTCCCTGACGCTCTGATCTATAACGGTAATGTTCCCGCAAAGAATAGGGTCAAGCTGCAGGACCAGTTTAATGATGATGCAGATGGGTCGCCCCGGATAATGATTGCCCAGGGTGACGCTATGCGTGAAGGTGTCTCTATCCACGACACAACAGGCAAGTACCAGAGAGTTCTGGTCCACTTGGGTATGCCGGTCAAGCCTACTGCAGCAATCCAGCAGGAGGGGCGTATCTATCGTACCGGGCAGGCTAGTGACGCTATGTTCCGCTACTTCATTATTGGCTCAAGCTGGGAGCGTATCGCCTTCGCCAGTAAGATCGCCAGTCGCGCCGGGGCTGCTGAAAACCTCGCGCTGGGTGAAGAGGCGAGAGGGCTGAAGGATTCATTCATTACCGCGTATGAGAATGCCGGTGATTACACTCCGGGCTTTGAAGGTGAAGGGCTGGGTGGTCGTGAACTGGATGGCTCGTATGCTCATGTGTTGACCCCATGGGACGTTGCCAAGTCTTACTATTACGGTAGCAAGAAGCAGGGTAGTGGTCGTGGCGCGAGAGGTAGAGAGCATAGTGAGTTCTTCGCCACTCCTGAGCCGCTGGGCATGAAGATGGTTCAGTGGGCAGATATTCGTCCAGGTGAAGATGTGCTTGAGCCTAGTGCTGGTCATGGCGCAATTGCCCGATGGTTCCCTGAAAACTCCCAGAGTAGGGCGATTGAGTACACGCATGAGCTCTCTAGTAAGCTGGCACTCCATTTTGATGGTGATCTGCTGACTGGTGACTTCATGGAGCACCATGTCGTCAATAAGTATGATGCTATCGTAATGAATCCCCCGTTTGGTCGGGGCGGTAAAGAGGCGGCTGACCATGTGCGCAAAGCAATTACCCATCTACGTGATGGTGGCCGTATTGTTGCTCTGGTCCCTACGGGTCCGGCTGCAGACAAGCAATTCGCAAAGCTGCTCAGTTCTGATGAGATCAAAGATGTTTACCTTGTAGGCAACATTAAGCTGCCCAGTGTTACGTTTGAGCGAGCCGGTACAAAGGTGGCTACTCGCGTATTAATTATTGAGAAGCAGACGGATGAGGCGGCCGTGTTGAAGCTGGAGCAGTCGAATCGTGACTACTCTGGAGCCGATTCAATAGATAATTTCTTTGACCGGCTGGAAACCTCTGAGGTTCACCCTAGATTAAAGGTTGAGGCGAAAGAAGAAAGTAACGAGACTGAAGAGGCTGTTTCTGTGGGTGGTGTTGAAACTTGGGAGGCAGAGCACACCAAAACCGGTAACACCACGTACATGGCAAAACCAGCTGATCGCGTTGAGAAGTCAGAGTTTAATAAATTGCGCTCTGTAGCCAAGCAGAATGGCGGTTACTGGAGCAGGTTCGGTAAGGCTGGGTTCTTATTCAAGTCTGAAAAGGATCGCCAGGGCTTTGTTGATGCGATCAAGAGTGATGATACCGGTCCATCGTTCTCTAGAAAGGCTGATCCTATAGCTATGAGTCTGAGTGATTATGATTTAGACTTTCCGTTGACGCATGAAAGTAATGATAAAGATTTTGACGGGACAATCACACCGGCGACTGGGGCATTTCAAATATTCGACGGAGTATTCGCGCTGGAAGGGATGGAGGGGGCTGCTTTAGGGCGAGGCGGTTACCAGCATACCTACTACCCAAGAAAGGGCAAGGTGGCTGATCATGGCGAAACAGATCTTGATTACGATCAGGCGTATGCGTTTTTGAAGAAAGAATACCCTGACATGACGGATGAATCTCTTGATCTGCTTTATGAGTACACTGCGCGGGATGAGCCTCTTG
>JABIFG010000168.1 GCA_018650795.1 Fidelibacterota bacterium | reverse complement strand
TTACTGTTACAGCCCATATTCCTTTTCTATTTCCTCTGAGTTGATGCAAGTTCAGTGAGGGAACATCAATATCTGAAATTATTTTTGCTTGATTAATTTGCGCCAATATCAGGCGTAACCGAGCCACATGAGTAGCCTGAATGCCGGTAGTGGTAAATCAGCAATTACATTCTTTTCAATGTGATGAAAAAAATATTACGCCAATATTTATGATGTACGCTCTTTCTTATCAAACACCGTACATGAATAAGATGGCCTCTAGTACTACAGTGCCATATATGAATAAAACAATTTGCAATAACATTCCGATGGTTTATCCACCTGTTGATCTCCAAAATCAATTCGCCCAACATATCCAAGTCATCGAACAACAAAAACAGCAAGCCCAAGCCAGCCTTGCGCAATCAGAGGTACTCTTCAACAGTCTGCTGCAACGCGCCTTTAAGGGCGAGCTAACCGCCAGTGATAATCAGGCAACATTATGATGAATCGACTAAGGACGGTGCGTACAGTTAAGGAGCAAGGACGATGAGTGGTCAGATTCAAATTTTTCAATCCGAAGATGGAGAGATTCAGTTAGATGTTTCATTAGATCAAGAGACGGTTTGGCTGACTCAGGCGCAGATGACGGAGTTGTTTGGTCGCGAACGCTCGGTGATTACCAAGCACATCAATAATATTTTCAAAGAAGGTGAGTTGGTACGTGATTCAGTATGTGCAAAATTTGCACATACTGCTGATGACGGAAAAACCTATCAAGTTCAATGTTTTAACTTGGATGTAATTATCTCAGTAGGCTATCGGGTGAAATCTCAGCACGGTGTGCAATTTCGCCAATGGGCAACTCAAAAACAAAAGTGTCAGGTCTAGAATTGTAGTCATACAGTTTTTCATCCCTCTTGCTCTTTACGTGGTGCAGAGCACCTTCGAACTCTATTCTTACGGGTCGTGACATACAGGATAGCTTATCCGAAAAAAGGCTACTTTTCTAGACCTGACCCCATTCTTCTGCATAATAATTTATGCGCTTTATTAGAGCAGGAGCGTAACATTACACTGAGTAAATCCTCTATGAGTAGACTGTTGGGGCATCTCGGACTTACTCCTCAGCGGCCAACATACAAATCATATAAACAAGATCAAGATAAGATCAATGAATATCTTGTGCGTTCCTACCCAGATGTCGTCGCAGAAGCAAAGAAATGCAAAGCACGTATCTACTTCATTGATGAAGCATCTTTCCGTAGTGACTCACACCGTGGTACTACATGGGGAAAGATAGCGGGGGGCGCTTCAACTTTAAATTGGTCAGTGCTGTATCGGCTAGAGGAGACATGTACTTTGACGTCATAGAAGAGCGTATGAATTCAGATAAGTTTATTGAGTTTCTCAAAAAGTTGCGCCAAGATGCTGGGCATCCCATATTTGTTATTGCGGATAATGCCAGATACCACCACAGTAAGAAGGTGCAGGAGTTTCTGGAAAAGAAAGAACAACAAGACAATATCATGATGGCATTTCTGCCTCCATACTCTCCAGAATTGAATCCAGATGAGCAAGTTTGGAATTATGCCAAAAGAGAAGTAGGTAAGAGGATAATTCGTAGCAAGGATGAAATGGAGAAAGCTATTCTATCAGTAATGAGCACAATTAAGAAAAGTGCTAAATTGATTAGGAGCTTTTTTCGTATGCCTGATACGAAATATGCGTCTTTAGATTTCTGAAAATCATGAATCAACTTATGCAACGATTAATAGCACCTCACTTTTGATGGTGCTTACCCAGAAAACCCATCACACAAACAGTCCTATTCAATATATGTTTTATGGCCTTCCTGACAGCACACCTTTTCTGCCCATGGAGACCGATCACTGGGGGTCACTTTCGGCTATAGCTGCAGATGGGGTGTCTATAATACACATTACGGACTCTTGATGATTATCCATTATGGGGCGCACTCGGCTAAAAACCACCCCTAACCTTAGAACAGGACCAGCTCACACTTTATACACTAAGCCGCCACACAACTATTCAGCATAAATATAGTAGCCTTCATGCGGTTGAAGCTGATTTAAGCTATTCAAAAATTCAGGTACATCACTAACATTTGATAACCATACCTTATTTTCACCATTCCACCCCCACAAACTGTGACCCGCATTATCAGACAATAGTTGTTGTGGCGATAATGCGCTATTAGCAATACCTATTAGGTTCCAACCTGCAGTTATCGAAGGGACAGAAGTCATTTCATTCCCTTTCAGCAAGAATTTAGCTTGGCCAACATTTTCCTGAACCCGAACCCAATAGCCTTTACCTGCTTCTAGCCGACTCAATGTACTGATCGATGGTTGATCAACAAGACTGTAGCGCCATTGATTAGATGGATCATAGTGCCATATTGAGTCAACTCCAGATATTTTCAATAGATCAGACAGACCTGCTCCAACAGGCTGGAATGGCACCCCGATCAGGTTCCACCCTGACGTTAACTCATACATTATCTCCAGTGTCGCCGTATCAAGGTCACATCTATCACCAACCCCATCCGCATCACTGTCAGATTGGTCAATATTACTTTGTAGTGGACAGTTATCGAACCGATCCACCCGCCCGTCGCCATCTTGGTCTTGATAATCCGTTATAAATTCACCCAGCTCTAAATTACCAAGTGTAACCGGAGTTGCGGTAAACAAGGGTGACTGACTGCCTGCACTAGAGTCTCCAATTTTCCCCCAGCCCCAAATAGTTCCATCACTCTCCAACGCAAAAGTACGCTCACTGCTTGACTCTATTTCAATGATATTTGATAGCCCAATATCCGTTGGGTCTACCGCAACAGAAGTAGTACCTATGCCCAACCGCCCAAAGTCATTCCGGTTCCCCCATCCAAGTACTTGTCCACCACTCTTCAACACAAAGAAGTTCTCGTTTCTGACAATGCCTATAATATCCCCCTCAGTCCCATCCAACCTTTCAGGCTCATATAACACCTCTTCTAAATTCCCTCCTAAATCAAACTCATTGACAAAACCCCAAATAAAGCGATCTCCATTTGTATTAACAGCCATTCCTATTCTATCTGACGCAAAGATAGAGACGATGTTTCTCATATCATCAACCTGTACAGGCAAAGACACCTCATCAAATGATTCATTTGAATCGTTGCCACAAGCACCAAACTGGCAATACCCCCATGACCAGACTGCTCCGTCATCTCGTAAAGCAAGAGAAAAACTTCCTCCAAGCGCCACTTCTCTAATACCAAACAGAGATGGAATTTTGTATGGTAGCGTTCCATCGCTTGTATCACCAACTCTACTCTTAGCGCTATACCCCCAATTCCAAACATTACCTGACTCAGTTACAACTACAGTTCTTTCACTGGTTGCACTAATAGAGGATACCTTTTCTGGCAACTGAACCTGATAAGCCACAGACACCTTTTCTTCCGTTCCCCCATTACCAATCTGCCCCTGAATATTCATTCCCCAAGTATAAACCTGACCATGAACATCCAGCGCAACTCCATGATTGTTACCAGCCGCGATACTGATAATATTAGAAAGTGATTCAACCTTTAAAGGTGTTGCACTGCGATCGATATCAGTCTGTGCCAACTGGCCATACTGGTTAGAACCTTGAGCATACACATCCCCATCATCGGTGAGAAAATATGAGTGATCCAATCCTGTAGCAACACGTTTTGTTAATACCGGCGCAGTAAAATTAGCCAGATCCTTTTCATCAAATACCCCGTCTAAGCCAGCATAGCACTCAAGCTGATCAACCGGCACTCCTTTGTCACTAGTATGCAAAAAGGGTTGATTGCCATCACCAAACACACGTTCACTAATCGTCCAGTAACCATTTTTTGAAATAGCCAATAGAAGATATGCATTTCCATCTATACTAGGATTATAATCAAAAGTAATTTTATTATAATTTGTGTCGGCCGCACTAGATTGCGCTCTTGTTTTTTCTCTTTTCCAATTAATAGACTTGACTTTATCCTCTGTTAACGAACAGATATCTAGATACTCTGACCGGTATTGTAAAATAGCACTTATATCACCGCTCGAACGATACACCTTCGAACCCTCTATTGTAGCGTCAACATTTATAAAGTCCCCCCCGTACGGATAATCAGCCCCCCCATCACCACTGAATATTGGCGTCACTCCGTTATACTGCATTCCTCCAGCAATAAATTTATTTTTATCTATAGGATAGAACACACCATAATGACCACTATAGTCAATTAAATTATCACTCACATGCCACTGATTAAGATCATCAACAACCAATATCCTGATATCAGTACGATCATCTAGATACTGAATATAATCATTAATATTAACTTGAAAATCTAAATAGTCTCCGGCAACTTGGCCTTCAAATACTTTAACCCAATCTAATTGGGAAATTGAAGCAGGATCACTCAAGTCAATTGCACCACTTTGAAGATTGGACTCTAACATCGCCCCTCTATCAGCTAGCAAGTAAAACACCACCTCTTTTGTATAATCACCAAATTTATATGCATAAAATCTCTTATACATTATCGAATCAGGATTATGAACACCCAGACCATCAGAAAACGAATCTTCAGATATATAATGACCCTGGGCTATATTATGCCCATTTCCTTTCAATTGAAAAAGTTTTGCTGGAGTCCACTCAGCGGCATCTATCCATATTTTACTCCATGAGGAACCAGAATTAGCAAATTCCCATCTGAACACATGCTCACCTGGAGGAAGTGCAACAACAACTTGCTCCCACTGTTCAGATGAAAGCTGATACCCATCATTAGCAAAATATCCCGACCCATACGATAAATCCGCATATTTATCGGAAATCATTTCTCCATCAATAAAAAACCGTAAAGCTGCACTTGATCCTGCTTTGTACCAAAACTTGATCTTTCCACTTGTTTCAGAAGATATTTTATATTCAATCACACCAGACTCATTCTCTGCATTGAATTGTAAACTTTTTAGCCCTTCTTTTTTATTATCTTCATCGATTGTCCAACCGGATAATTCACTAATTGTTAAGGCTTGGTTATCTATATTTTCTTCATGCAACATAGCCTCCATTATCAACAGTCGATAATCATCGTCACAAAAGTTACCTATACCATCATCATCGTGGTCATCTTGACCTGGATTACTAATCAACGGGCAGTTGTCATTTGAGTCAGGAACATCATCTTCATCACTATCTGGCTCCCACTTGCTTCTATTTTGAGGAAAGGCATCACATTTATCCCCTACTCCATCATAATCACTATCAGATTGATCTTCATTGGTGTTGACTGGACAGTTATCATCAATATCCAACACCCCATCACCATCCGTATCTATCGTACGATCCTTAACCGTAACTGATTGTGAATGTACTACTACTATTCCTTGCCCATCTTTTACTTTTACAGTCAATGTACATTGCTCATCTACACGACTATCATTAAGTGGTGCATTCCACTCTGGTTTTGCCCGCAATACATTTGAGAAACTCCATGAAGTTGGACTTCCATCTATGTCGGACTCACATTGAGCACTCCATTTATAGGAAAGTTGATGACCCAACGTATCAACAGCATTGACTGATACCTCTTTAGTCTCATCAGAAGAGAAGATATCCGGTATATTAGAGGAGACGATTTCAATCGCATGATCAACGATCTCTTCGTTCCAACGAGTATTATCTAACTCATAATAATCCTCATCATTATTGACCCCATCGCCATCAATATCGCTATCACACAAGTCTCCTTGAGCATCCCCATCCATATCCTCTTGAGACATATTCATTGTCACTGGACAGTTATCACGGTTATCCAGCACGCCGTCCCCATCGGTATCAATCGCTCCATTTTTCACTACCACCTCTTCAGAACGTGTAACAACCAACCCATGCCCATCACTCACCTCAACGCTTATCCTGCACACCTCATCCAAGCCACTTTCATTGACTGGCGTAGTCAGGGTAGGGTTTGCTATCCGCTCATTTGAGAACTTCCAAGATGCTTCCCCCTGAGCATCACCAGTACAGGAGGCTGACCATTGATAGCTAAGGGGATGTAGCCACGCGTCTTCCGCAATCACTGAGAGCTGCTTTGTTTCTGATGAGCTGAATATTACTGGAATATCCACGCTGGTTACCTCAATACTATGTGCAACGTCGCGAACAAGACGGACACTCAACGTCTCATCTACTGATTTTGTAGCAACCCTCCCACTAAACAAACTGACATACCATGAATTCGAATTATTCTCTTGGCTAAGCGTCGAAGACCAAAATCCAGTCTCAGCAAGACCAACAAAAGGAAAAATATTTTGGTCTACCGTTGGATCTAGCTTAGTGTAATCCAAATGAGTCGTAAGCTCTTTGACTGTTGGCAGCCGCCAGTCACTATAGCCGGCAAATGATGAGGTTAGCTGCAAGGCACTATCCCAACTATATTCACCACTTGAGCCAGTACAGTTCTCCCCATCCCAACCCGCACCAACAGGGCACTGCACCCACATCAGTTTGGTACTTGAGTCAAAAACGGTCTGATTATTATTAACTGCGAAGTTCGCCACAAACGCATCTCCCCTCACCAGCCGAACTCTATTTTCAGAGCCTGATGTCGAAACAGAGCCATTTCCATGATCAAAGCTCAAACTTTGATAATCATAATCCTCTTCAATAGATATATCGCTTGTGACAAAAAGATCCTTTGGTGAAGCTGGAAAAAAATTTACATCAATAAACTCTTCTCTGCCAAAATCCACAAGAGTGTACAGTTCCCTCATCGTTGGGAGGCGCCAATCGCTATAGCCTACATAAGTTGAACGCAGTGCTTTGGCCTCACTCCAATCATAATTACCAGCGGTGCCAGTACAGGTAGTTCCATCCCAGCTCTGTCCCATGGAGCAGCGCATCCAAGTCAAGCCAGTTCGATCGTCTGTTACCGTACCATCGTGGTTATCGACAAACTGATTAAAATCATCCGCAACACTTTGTGGTGAAAACAGCACACCAGACAGAAGGGTGAGGCAAAACATACATAAAAAGGGGAATTTCTTCATAGACAGAGCAACAATAATTAACTTGATGAATAGACGGACAGCAGAGAGAGAACACATATAAACTGTAACAGATCTGTAACTATTCAGGGGTGTTAACGGAAAATAATCCTTGACAGGCTTTTTCAGCAAAAACATGTTTTTTAGTCCACCCCCGTACCTCTTGCTCATTTTGCTTTCAATCGCTCACAAACCACCTGTACGGCATCTAATTTAA
>JABIFG010000167.1 GCA_018650795.1 Fidelibacterota bacterium | reverse complement strand
AGCGCCGCCGCCAAGCTAACGCCCTTTTCTACCTCTTTGCGAGCGTTGGCGATCTCTTTTCCAATGACGACATTCCCCACGGTTTTTTCTACTGTCTCCAGAGCTTTGATAATCTGAATTCCACCGCGACTCAAAGTTTCAAGCATATGGGCAAAGCGGGCAATATTGGTTTTCAGAAATATCTCTTTGAAAATTGGCAGCTTAAGCTTGAAACCATCGATGGCATATCGACCCTTTTCTGTTTTTCCAAAAGATTTCAAACCAATGATAGCTGCAAAAAAACCAATAATCACTACCGGCCAAAACTGAATCAGAAAATCGCTGGCGGTAATCATAACCACCGTTGGCATGGGTAGATCCATGCCCTTTGATTGAAACATGTTTGAGAATTTTGGGACAATAAATATCATGGCACCGATAATGGCCATTCCCAGAGCACTTGTTACAATCATGGGATAGCGCAAAGCAGATTTGACATTACGCACAACTTCCTGATCGTGCTTGATAAAGGTACCAAGACGCTCCAGGATCTGCTCCATGACACCGGCTGACTCACCTGCCCTAATCATATTTACATACAGTAGTGAAAATACACCCGGGTAATCTTCCATGGCCTGTGAAAGGGCTTTACCACCACTCACACCCTTGATGAGCCCCTTTACAACGGAACGCATCGTATCCGTCTCAGCTTGTTCCTCTAACGCTTCCAGAGCACCTATAAGGGGAATACCAGAGCGAAACATAATGGCTAATTGAACCGTAAAATTTTCAATCTCATTGGCCTTGACTTTTTTACCCTTTTTAAAAATGGATCCACCGGTAAGGGCACCTTGCTTGTGTTCCTTGACGGAGAGCAACATTTCGCCTCGCTCATCAGCCTGGGTAAAAACCTCTACTTTTGACTCGGCTGTAACAATACGCTCTTCCACGGTTCCTGCATCGCTCATGATACGGCAAACAAAATCAGGCATCTTTACTCTCCTCCTGATCCTGATTATCCGAAAAGTCTAAATCATATTTTTTTATTTTTCGGTAAATGGCGGTACGAGATATCTGGAGCTGGGTAGCAGCCTGACTAATATTACCCTTGAGTTGAATGAGGGTGTACTGAAGCGCCTCCTTTTCAATCTCCCATAAGGGGCGTATAGAATTTGGTTCTACTACTCTGTCTAAATCCGGTTTGGGAATCGACTCAACCATTTCATCCTGCATGATGGAGCTGGGTAACAAGGTCGGTCCGTCTGACTGGAAGACGCTGCGAGTGAGCATATTTTCCAATTCTCTGACATTCCCAAGGAGATCCATACTTGCAAGTGTCTCAATCAACTCCCAACTCACTCTTTTGATGGTTTGATCCTCACCACGCAGCAATTTCTCTAAGAAGAAAATTACCAGGAGTGGTAAATCGGCAGTTCTGGATCTCAGAGGTGGTAGCTTGAGAGGTATCACATTCAACCGATAGTGCAGGTCTTCACGGAATAAGCCCTTTGAGATTTGCTCTGGCAAATTTTTGTGTGTGGCTGTCACCAGTCGGATGTTAACTGATTTTTCTTTTACACTTCCCAGTGGCTGAATTTTACCATCCTCGAGGACACGTAGCAATTTGACTTGAAGCTCAAGGGGCATGTCGCCAATCTCATCCAGAAAGAGGGTGCCCTCATGTGCGAGTTCAAATTTTCCGGCTTTGTTCTGGTTGGCACCGGTGAAAGCCCCCTTTTCAAAACCAAACAATTCACTCTCCAGGAGATTGGCAGGAATAGCAGCACAGTTTATACTGACAAATGGTTTTGTCCGGCGCTCACTGAGCTGGTGCATCGTCCTGGCGACCAGTTCCTTACCTGAACCACTTTCTCCCTGGATCAAGACAGTGTATTCGCTGGTAGCAACACGGGTTAGTTGACGATACACATCCAGCATGGGTAGAGAGTTCCCCACAAAATCTCCGAAGCCACCAGGTCTTAGCAACTTTCTGGAGACCTTACTTCCCAGACTTTTCGTAAATTCAGTATATTTATCCAACCTCTCCAGGATAGCCTCCAGGGAAGCTGAGAGGTCATCGATCCGAATCACCCCAAATAGTTTGGAAGTCTCATTGGCGATTCGCGTGTCAAAATCTTGCTGGGCACTAAAAAGTATAATGGCTTGATGGGGGTGCACTCTACGTAAATCTTTTATCCAGGTATGGTGTTCATCTGCAAAGGCCGCACACGAAATAAAAATGGCCGAATAGGTGTGGATACTCATATAATTGAAGAGGGACACCCAATCACTGGTCTGTGTGACCTGACCATGATTTTTTAAATGCTGGAGGAGCATTATCTCCGGTTGGGGATCTTTTCTCCGACGGGGGTTGAGCATCAGAAATTCATGTTTCAGAGCCATTAGAGTGTTACCCGCATAACTTCTTCAACAGAGGTTTCACCCAGAAGCACCTTTTCCTTGGCAGCCTGGTTTAGTGAATACATACCGCCCTGGACTGCAGCTGCTTCAATTTCGTCTGAATCAGCTCCCTTAATAATCAAATCTTTAATTTCCTGATTAGGTATCAGGAGCTCAAATATACCTGACCGCCCCACATAGCCAGAGTTTCGACAATGAATACATCCGACTGGTTCATGAATAGCGGTATAGTCAGGCCATTCTTCGACGTTGATAATTCGCTTTAATTCATCTGATTTTTCCACCGGCTTTTTACATCGAGGACAGAGGAGACGGATGAGTCTTTGGGCCAGAATAGCTCTCACTGTGGAACTCACTAAATAGTTATCCACACCCATGTCTGTAAGACGAGTGAATGTTGAGGAAGCATCATTGGTGTGCAAGGTTGAAAAGACAAGGTGACCTGTTAGGGCTGCCCGAATAGCCAACTCAATGGTCTCAGTATCACGCATCTCACCCACCAGGATTATATCAGGATCCTGGCGCATCATCGTTTTCAGTGCGACTGAAAATGATAGACCGGCCTTATTATTCACCTGACTCTGATTGATATTCTCGAGAGAATACTCAATAGGATCTTCGATGGTCATAATGTTTACAGCGACTGAATTGAGTGTATTTAAGGTTGCATAAAGTGTGGTTGTTTTACCACTACCTGTTGGACCGGTCACCAGCAAAATCCCATTTGCGATTTTAATGGTCTCACGCCATTCCTCTAATATCTCAGGGCCAAAACCTAATTTATGCAGGTCTATCTTCCCCTTGGACTCGTCCAGGATACGCATCACCACCTTTTCACCATTGGGAGTGGGAAACGTTGAACATCTTAAGTCAACCGCCACACTTTTCTGGGCGAAGTGAAAACGACCATCCTGGGGGCGTCTTGATTCAGCAATATCCATATCTGCCAAAATTTTTATCCTGGATATCATGGGCGAGACTGACTCGTGAGGAATTGAATAGTATTGCTGCAAGTCACCATCAACACGATAGCGGATGCGAGCATCATTTTTGCGAGGTTCTATATGAATATCACTGGCACCCATATTGACAGCTTCAAACAGCAGCATATCCACGACCTGAACAATCTCGGTATCCTCATGAATCTCACGTGATACCACTCGAACACCATCACCGGCAGCCTCTGTATCTAACAGCGAGGTTGTGGAGCGATAGTAAAGATCGATGGATCGCTCGATATCCATTTCACTCGACAATACCAGCATGATTTCCAATTCGGTATCGCGTGTGAGTTGATCAATCACATCAATATTCAATGGATCTGCCGTGGCAATGGTAAGAGATTCTTCAATAAGGAAGAGAGGTATTATTGAATTCTCGCGGGCGAAATCTTCGCTCACAACGGCGAGCGCTTCATCCTGAATGCTATATTTTGTGATGTCCAGACTGGGAAGTCTGAGGTGATCCCCGAGAACCTTTAAGAGCTCACTTTCTTGAACCAGGCCCATACTGACAACAGCCTTGCCAAAGACCAGGTTGTGTTCTCTCTGATATGTCAGAGCCTCACTCACTTGACTTTCTGAAATGAGCCCAGACTCAAGCAGTAATTGACCTAATTGTTTTTTCTCGGTGGCCATGGGACCTATACACCCAGAAACAGAGTTAAATACCAGTCGATAATTTCACGACCCCCGAGGAGACCGAGCCAGATACCAATGCATATAAAGGGGCCAAAAGGAACCTGTTGCTTCCGGGTAATCACACCAGTGGGGATCAGAACCGCGAATAAAAGAGTGGCAGAGAGAAATGCTAAAAACATGGATACGAGTCCAATATCCCAGCCCAGAACCCAGCCTGCCATGGCCGCAAATTTGACATCACCAAAGCCCATGGCTTCTTTTTTAAAGACAATTTCACCAAAGTATCTGATTGCCCAAAAAATAGCGCCTAGACCAACCAAGCCAAAAAATTGGGTGGTGAGTATATGGCTATTCCCACCAAGCCAGAGATAGAAACCGGGTAGAAGACCAATAATTACCATAGAATCTGGAATGATCAGATGATCAATATCTATAAAGGCAATGGCAATAAGGAGACCTCCAAATAAGGCAAATACTGGTAGGTCCCAGGTAAGGCCAAATTTGAGATAGGTCAGGTAAAATACGAGAGCAGTTAGAGATTCCACCAGCGGGTAGCGCCAGGCAATATGAGTTTTACAGGACGAGCATTTCCCACCTAAAAACAGGTAGCTGACGAGAGGGATATTTTCCCAGGGTTTTATCTTGTGATCACAACTCGTGCAATGAGAGGGTGGAAAAGCGATGGATTCACCACGAGGGAAGCGATAGATAACTACATTAAGAAAGCTACCAATGAGTAAACCGAATAGAATGACAAAAAAGGAGATCATACAGGCTTACTACAGCAGTGCTTCCAGCTCAGCAGGGAAAGTTTGATAGTTGAGGGGTTTCACAAGATATAGCTCTGCTCCGCTCTGGGTACCGACTTCTCTATCACGTTCACCGTCTTTTGCAGAGACAATAATCACAGGAATATCTCTGAACTGTTCATCAAATTTTAAGAGACGACACACCTGATATCCATTCATTCCAGGCAACATTAAATCTAACATAATGAGATCA
The DNA here is from genome assembly GCA_018650795.1 of Fidelibacterota bacterium. Classification (GTDB taxonomy): domain Bacteria; phylum Fidelibacterota; class UBA8477; order UBA8477; family JABMPR01; genus JABMPR01. The sequence continues at coordinate 1,370 of JABIFG010000167.1, read as the reverse complement.
GGATTCACCTCTCGGGCTTTGGAAAGCCCCGAAATACCATCTAAAGCCTCAAATACTTCATAGTCCAGACTCTCCAGGAGGCGCTTGACTGGTTCAATAAAAAATTTTTCGTCGTCAACAATCAAAATACGTTTTTTTGCCATCATCAATCCTCATGCGATTCGTTATCATCATCCAGAAGATTTATTTCCTGCGAAGGTTCTCTTTGCTCAGTGGATGAGATCATTAATTTCAAGTCTGTTGGATGATCAGCAGAATCTATTGCTGTCATTTCGCTAATTTTCTTTTCCTTATATAACGTATACAAAGCCTGATCAAAGAGTTGCATCGATTCAGAGGCTCCTGATTTTATAGCTACAGGGAGCAAGTCTATGCTGCCCTTTTGGATCAAATCTTTGATGCGTGCTGTGGAGACCAATATTTCAAGTGCAGCCGTCAATTTGCCATTCTCCATGGGAATCAAGCGCTGAGCTACTATGGCCAGGAGATTTTGGCTTAATTGCATTTGAGCCAGATCTTGTTCTGACCTATCATAAAAGCTAAGTATGCGGTCAATGGTTTGCGACGTATTTGTGGCATGCAGCGTGCTGAACACTAAATGTCCAGTCTCAGAAAAGTTTAATGCCGATTCCATAGCTTCTCGATCACGTATTTCGCCCACCAAAAGAACGGAGGGTGCTTCGCGGAGAGCAGATTTTAAAGCCCTATTAAATGAGAGCGTATCGTGCCCCACCTCGCGCTGATTCACAAGACTCTTTTTATGGGGATGTAAAAATTCAATGGGGTCTTCAAGCGTCAGGATATGACCAGATTTATTGGCATTGCGATGATTGATCATGGCTGCCAGGGTGGTGGATTTACCTGACCCGGTTGAACCTACGACAAGGACTAGCCCACGCTCTTTCAAAGCGAGTTCTGCCAAGATTGGTGGTAGATTTAACTCGCTCAATGTTTTTATGGTGGATACAATCTGCCGTACGACAAAACTATCAGTACCCCGCTGACGGAAGAAGTTTACGCGGAAACGACCTACGCCGGCCAGACTTAAAGTATAGTCCAACTCTTTGTTAGTTTGATACTCAGCAAGTTGTTCTTCATTGAGCATTTCGGTCTTCAGATTCTCTAAATTATCAACTGTGAGCTGTTCTTTTTCAATGGGGTAAACTTCACCGGAGATCTTCAACATCGGGAAGGCACCGACAGAGACATACAGATCAGAAGCATCTGCTTCAGACATCACGGACAGCAAATCTTGCAATGAATACATGATTAGCCCCTCACCAATTTCTCAAGATCTTCAGGAAATGCTGCTACTTGAAGTGCTGCGTTGAGATCAACATGACCATCTTTTACTAAAGCACCCAGCGATT
>JABIFG010000166.1 GCA_018650795.1 Fidelibacterota bacterium | reverse complement strand
TGTTGGACGAAGCCGCTATCGCGGCGGATCTTGTAACTTTGGTACACAAATAGCGTAACCCCATTGTTTTGTTAAACCCTTAATTTTAATAAAACATGGAGCTACGCTATGAAAACATTGAAAGATAAAAAGTTCGATCAACTTCATTCGCAATTTCGGCGAGAACTTAAACTGCAAGGGAAAAGCCCTAAAACCATTGACAGTTATTCCCGGTCTCTGCGCCGCTTGATCACCTATTTCGACCGCTACCCTGATGAACTGAATCAGGAGGAGTTGAAACTGTATTTCTCAGATCTAGTTGAATCCCATTCCTGGAGCACTGTCAAGGTTGATCGCTGGGGACTCAGACAGTTTTGGGAACTCATTTTAAAAAAAGAATGGAACTGGCCCGGAATCGTCAGACCTCCCAAAGTCAGAAAGCTGCCTGATGTTCTGACTGTTGAAGAGGTGGACCGGATCATGGCCGCCTTCGAGAAACTTCGCTATCGTGTCTGTCTCTTCACCATCTACAGTCTCGGACTCAGACTGAGTGAAGGAATTAATCTCAAAGTCCAGGACATTGACAGTGCCCGCAATCTGGTCCATATCAGAAACGCAACAAAATACGGCAAGGACCGTCTGGTCCCGCTCCCGGAACAGACCCTTTACCTTCTGAGAAAATACTGGGTCACCCATCGGAATCCCGATCTTCTGTTTCCTGCTGCTCATTTAAGCGACGGTAAGAAAAAAAGAACCCACCGCCCTATGGATAAGGGAGGTGTTCAGACCGCTATGAAGATCGCGCTCAGAGATTGCAATATTCATAAAAAGGCATCGGTTCATACACTCAGACACAGCTATGCCACCCATCTGATGGAAGCGGGTGTGAACCTGCGTTTGATCCAGGAATACCTGGGCCATGCCAATATCAACACCACCACGATCTATGCCCGTCTTTCAAAACCGTCACTCGCCGGTTCCGAACAACTGATTCGTAAATTGATGAAGCGGTTCAAATTTATCAAGCGGAAATCTCTTTTTATTTCGGAATCTGATGAATAGGAGCTTTTTATGGAACTGGCTCCAATTCTGGAAAAATACCGGGACAAGACCCTGTTGAACTCGCGTCTGCAAAAAGCTACCACCTTCAAAGAACAGCAGCAGGCCCTCAATGCGATGATTTCCTGCCGGAGTGCCGGAAAAGAAATTCAGGTCTACTGTCCCGACTGTGATAAAGTCTCATGGTATTATCACTCCTGCGGTCATCGTAATTGTCCGAAGTGTCAGCATCATGAGACTGCCCGCTGGATTGATCGCCAACGGCGAAAACTGCTGCCGGTGGACTACTTTCTGGTGACCTTCACGTTGCCGGCTGAATTAAGATCGGTTGCCAGGCGGTATCCGAAAATCATTTATGATCTGATGTTCGCCCTGGCCTCGCAGGCCGTCATGGAAGCAATGGGTAACCCAAAACGTCTGGGTGGTTTGATCGGTCTGACAGGCGTATTGCACACCCATAGCCGCCGTCTGGGTTACCATCCGCACATCCATTTCATAGTTCCAGGAGTTGCCCTGTTGCAGAAAAAGGGCCTTTGCGTGCAAACCCGGAAGCGCTTTCTGGTTTACGGTGACGTCCTGGGTCGTCTGTTTCGTGGTAAATTCATTGCTGGCTTAAAAGAACTCGGCATCCGTTTTCCACGCGTCCCTTATAAGAAAAATTGGGTTGTTGATTGTAAATACTCAGGAAAAGGCGATTCTACCTTAAAATATCTGGCTCGGTACCTTTACCGAGGTGTCATATCTGAAAAGAACATCCTTTCCGATCAGAATGGAGAAGTCACTTTTCAGTACACCAACAGCACAACGAAACAAACAGAAACCAGAACACTTCCGGGAGAGGACTTCTCCAGGCTTGTGCTTCAACATGCTTTGCCCAAAGGGTTCAGGCGAGTCAGAGATTTTGGGTTTCTGCACGGCAACAGCAAAAAAAAGCTGTGGAAGCTGCAACTGCTTTTAATCCCAAAGATCGGAGCGCATCTACTGATCAAAAGACCGGTGTTTAAGTGCTCGCATTGTGGGAAACCGGCGATAATCATAGCCGTTGGAGTCTGTCGTTCTATTGCAGAGCGGGATCGATCTCCGCCCGCAGTAACCGAACTGGTAATTGCCATGTAAAAATGCCAATTATCACTTTTTGAATCGTGACGATTGAAAAACAACGGGACAGGTGCGTCTTCCAATCGTCAGTCAAGCAGCAACAACCATTTTAGAATGTCAATGAACACCTTTTCGTTATCAATTTTCACGAAAAGTTCAAAAATCTGCTGAAAAAATCCCTTCCAAGCAGTCATCCGCAAAAAAGATATTTTCTTATATATAGTGCCTTGGCCGGGCTTGTCCAACATCAGGATAAGATTGTGGTTCGTTCCTCACACAATCTATCCTTATTTATT
>JABIFG010000165.1 GCA_018650795.1 Fidelibacterota bacterium | reverse complement strand
GTATAACTCTAACAACACCTGTTGAACCTGATTGGACTCATCGAGCAGTTGTAGCTGTTGCGGCCTCTCTAAATCAATTAATTCACACAAGTTGGGTTGTTGTGGAACCAAAATAATCCAAGGATAGCGGCTGTCGTTAAGTAAAAGCGCTAAACTCAGTTGCATCTTTCCAAGAATAGAGCAGTCCTTGTTCAGTTGGGGATGAAGGATCATGATTACTCAGTTATGATTTTTCTTGGGACAGTGAATACCCATAGATGATGCAGCCGATAATCATCAGTGGGGCAAGGAAGATCCAGCATGCAAAGTAGATCACGACACCTACTGTTCCAGAGTGGCTGGCCCAAGCGAGCAGGCCTCCTGCTCCAACCAATAGATAGCGAATAAAGAAAACAGCAACCACCAAGGTAGATATACCAACAATAGCAAGAAGTATGTGAGTCATGAGTGAATAATCTCTATCTGGATTAGCGGGTGAGGACTGTAAGCCTGTTTACCAGTCTACAGAGTAACTCATGAAAGCGCCTCTGTTACTGTCATTGGTGTTGCTGTTATTGATTGAAAGACCTTGACTGTTAAATAGCGTAATATCATCACCGCTTAATAGTCGTATAGCTGAACCTGTGACGCCAATGACCCCTTCAGGTACTCCAGTGCTCTTGATATATTCGTTAACAGACCCCTGTAGCACTTTGATGTTGTTACTGGTTGCCTCTCTGTATGCGGAGCTACTCATCTGATCGTCCACTGGAAGCCATCGAATACTGTCCTGCTCACCCAGTCCAGGCAGGACGATATCACCTGCTGCAATAGTAGCTGTTGTGCTCAACAACATAACCAAAGTGGGTAGAAATCTATTCATTTCATACTGATGATTGTAACTGTAAGGCTTTATGTCAAGGTATCGAAATGAACGATATTTGCGGATCAAAAAAAATGGGCTGCTGAAATTCAGCAACCCATTGATTGTATGGCTCCCCCGACAAGACTCGAACTTGTGACCCAAGGATTAACAGTCTTGAGTAGTGAGGACTAAGGAGAACCGATAAGAAACATTATTATTTGGTATGTGGTTGAATTCATTGTATACTAACACCGAAAAGGGCCGATAAGCAACTACGCTACCCAATGAATAACGTATGCAGGTACGTATGCAGTTTTAAAGAAAAGGACAAAGTTATGGCTTTTATAGGTGAAGGTGTAGAACGGCAGAAAAAAGCCGATAGAAAGGCAACTAATAAGTCTGGCCTACTGACAGATATCGGGATAAAAAATCTCAAGGCAGAGGTGAAGCAGTATTACGAGAGGGAGGCCACAGGAGACCCTGAGACAAAAGGGTTCTGTCTCAGAGTTGCTCCAAGTGGCACCAAAACCTTTTACCTGAGTTATTCGATGGATGGTAAGCGACGGCATTACAAGTTAGGTGTTTACGGGAAGGAATACTTACTTTCAGAGGCGAGGGGGGATTGCAGGGAGGCACGGAAATTAATTGCGCAGGGTGTGGACCCTCAGATGGAACGTGATCAACGCAGTGCTGAACAGGCGGAGAGTCGAAGGCAAAATGAGAGAGAGAGGAAGCAGGCAGAGCAGGCAGAGCAGGCAGAGCAGGCAGTAAGCGTCAACGCTGTGCTTGATCATTACCTGAATAATATCAGCCCCAGTACAAAAGTTGATGCTGAAAACATTTTCACAAACCGGTACAGCAATATCCGAAAGACAATTGGGCAACAAAAAATTCGCGAGATTACACCAGAGCAATTGAAAAGCCTTGTCAATGCACACAAAGTGCGAGGAAAGCTGCGTACAGCTGGAAAGGCTTACGGGTACCTCAAGGCCGCATTTAATAGAGCCGAAGTAGATGAGGATGATATGTTTTTGCTGGAGGGCTGGGACAATCCATTTGTTCGATACCGAAAGCCCCGAGGCACCAACAGTAAGCCTGTTGACCGCTACCTTAGTACGGATGAAATTAAGGTATTATGGGGAATGCTTGATAAAGAATCTACAGGAGAAGCTATATCTAAGATATTGAAAATAATACTTCTTACTGGACAGAGAGTAGAGCAAGTAAGTCGAATGCAGTGGGCACATCTTAACTTATCGGAGCAGGCATGGGAGCTTCCTGCTGTAGAGACAAAAGTGGGCAAGAGATCTGGTCGCACACACGTAGTGCCCTTGTGCCCTATGGTTTTAGATGTGGTTGAGAGTGTCAGTCTTATTGATGGCGAGCCTTTTCTATTTCCAGGAAAAGGAAGCGGTTCACATAATACGCAGGGAGATGTGAGATACAAACCTCTGTATTTGGGCAGCATTCCAGCAAGAGTTAGAAAATCCCTTGCAGTTACAGGGGAAATTGAGCGTTTCACCCCTAGGGATTTGAGAAGGACGGTCACCACCCACATGAGCAGACTGGGCATTGACTCAGAGACTCGAAACCGAGTTCAGGATCATGCAATCGGTGGTATTGAGGAGGTGCATTACAATAAATATGACCATTTCCGAGAGAAGAGGGGAGCTCTATTGCGCTGGGAGTCTGAGATTCAACGGATTATAGGTCAGCATCAACCAGCAGAGGTGGTGCAGCATCATGGGTAGTTTTACCGGCGAGATTGGTGGTGAGATTGATTGGTCAGCCCATAAAGAAAACAATCCCCATCCTCGGGAACAAAACCCAAAGAGATGTATTATTGAGAGGGTTGAGGGTATGGAAGAGTGCTTTCAAATTCTTGTGGCCGACCCTACCGGAAAGGTAAGACGCATTCCTCGGGCACCTTATAACAAGGAAGAGACTGTTGATTTTTATGCTCCATGGAAGAGCGTAGAACGGGAGTTGCTGTCAATATTTGATGACTACGTAAGGTTCGCACTCACGAGCGAGTTTCCGGTTTACGATGGGTGTAAGCAAAGCACAGCGGTATACCAGATACTAGACAGTCACATAAACAGTTTTGGTCAACTGCTACTACAGATCAGAGATCGAACCGATTACAAGTTCCCTCACAGTAAAGCGTGCGGGAAGCGGCTAAATGCATTAATCCAGTCGCATGGATCCTTGGTACTACTTGCGGTTTGTTTGATGGCAAATAGCATACATACTGGTGAAGAACAAATAAATAGCCTTTTAGCTATGAGATCTGATCGCTCATACATGGAATTGCGAGGTCAACCACCGCACATAGGGTCAATCGACCAAGCTTGTGATGAGGATCTAGATTGCTTAGATCTGCTCACTGAGGAAACAGTTTTGCTGGCCCTCAAAAATGTGCCCTCAAAAAATCGGAAGATGAAGCCTATTTATGCAACTAAGCTTGTGCTGACTATGAATAAGGCGATCATCTCTCAGGATAAAGATAGATTGGCTCTCGGTAAAAGGCCAGGCAAAAAAGCCATCTTTAAAGAGGCACGCTCCCTGATGCCGAATAACAACATCACTGATGGCGAATACGATTGCGCTTGGCAAGATGCGCTATCAGCAGGTATTTTCAAAAATTGATCAACCTCGAGAAAAAGTTGCTTTCTCGAGGTTGAAATTCATTTAAATCAATACATTAACTATGGCTCCTTGAGCTTTTAAGGGTATTCTCGAGGTTTCACACTGGTTTCCAATGGTCGGCAATGATGCCAACCGTGCTTTACCGTCCAGCTAAGGGCGGATGCAATTGGAGATTTTAATGCGCAATCTAAATAAGCTGAAGTTTCCTACAAATTATGAAGTCTCAAGCTCTTCATCCTCAGGCCACCATGCGTAACAGCGTGTGGATGAAAGAATTTAGTGGCTGTTGCTCTGCTTTTGGCAAAAGCGTCTGAAAATCCTTATCCAGTGCCGCCTCTGCAATCATCCTTCGCACATCGGAG
>JABIFG010000164.1 GCA_018650795.1 Fidelibacterota bacterium | reverse complement strand
TATAGTTGACAGTTTCGTTCCCTATTTTCTTCACGCCCTGTTCGTTATATTTGGGCGAATAATCACAACCAATTTGCGAAGGGAGAGATTGGGGGAATCGATCAAGTAGACCCTGTGGCATATTTTGATCTAAAATGACGCCTGAAGCACTATAAATCCCCATAGCCATCTTAGTATCTCAATAAGTAAGTGAATCCCTTCAGAGGCTGATATACGCCCCTTATTTAGTAAAGCCCATACTTTTCAAAAGTCGCTAACACCTCCAGTGCCTTTTGCTCCTGCGCGAGTGGATATAGCAGTTGATTGAAATAAATTAAATTTTGCTCCCGATATTGGAGCGACAACGATGATAATTTCACAAAGGCCTTTATTATTTTCTTTCTTTCACGCTTGAGGTCCTCTTTTGACAGGTAAACTCGCGATCCTGCGTCGGGAGGGATAGTACCATAGAATTCTGGCTGAAACTCCTTATTTACCCAGGCAAGCGTCTCTCTGCTCCTCTCGTTGGCAGTGATCGGATTGCTTGAGGGACCGGCATATGCTAATAACTGCTGCTTCTCGAAAATATAGTGCTCAGAGCTATCCGTTTTCATGGGAGTCAAAACCCCGGAATTGACATCACTTATCAACATATATTCGCTCATTCTCAGATAATAGGCCGCTTCTTCCGTAGTAAAATATCTTAAGGTTGGTTTTCCCAGGCAGATGGATTTTGCTCGCACTAAAAGCACATTATAATAACTGATATCTTCGTTAAGATATGGTGAGGGAAAGTTTTTCAATTCCACTTCGGCAACATTCATCACCGTTTCAATAAATGCCTTATTGTCTTCCTCACGACTCAGCACTGATCTTGAGTATAAATCGCTATACACTTCTTGCCATAAGTTCTCCACTATACTGTGGGGCAAAACCCACTTTCTATAGCTCCTCGGCGAGGGTTTAAATTTTAAGCTTCTCATCCTTGTCTGAATGATTCTTAAATTTTCTGCAGGTGTTTTCAGTGCTTTGGGGAAAGCCAATTTATAGAAGTCTTTGTCTAGATAGATCAATTTATGCTGACTTCCTTCACTCTGAAGAACTTTTAAATCCCCTTCGTCAATCCAACGATTCACTTCCCCTTCATTGACCTGGCATAGCTCCATGGCTTCCTGCAAACTGATCCATTCCAAGGGGGGTTCCTGAGTTAAGAAACCGGGTCCCACCCTTTGAACAAGTTGTTGATAAATGATGCATTCATCGAAGTTCTCCTGAAATTCTTTGGGGTCATACCCGCCCACACTCCACTTATCCGGCATGTATTGATTTTTTACCAGCAGCTTGTTCTGGCGAGTCTTCCGCTCCAGGTCACTCAATTTTGTCTCAACTTGAATCTCGTCCAGAGGTTCCCTATTTTCATAGTGGATGCGTTTTGCCTTGAAGATGTCGTATTTCCTGGTCTTGCGATTAAGCACCCTTGTTGTCTTTGGTTGAATTCTAAGTATGCTATTTAATTTTTCCATACTTACCTCAGCACTTCCTTTTCAGATGATATGTGTAGTTAGATGTATCCTATTCCCGCGACTGCACCGCTTCTCGGTCACCCACTACCCAGATCCAGTTTAATAATTAAAAGCCCTATTTGAGTGAACCGGAGTATTGCTTCTGTGAACTCGAAGCTGTGGTATTTCAGCTTTCCCAAAATTCTCCATTTTCAAAAGATCAACTCTGGTCTTGGAAAATCGATTTAAGGCCATGGAAAGTTCTTTTAAGGTCGACATCTCAAGAGACCGAATCCTAGTAGCATTTTGAACCACTGATGCAACGTTTTCGGGCGGCAATCGTTTATCCAAGTCGAGATTCTCCAGAGAGCTGTCAATTTTCTTCATAGTATTGAGGATTAAATGGTCAAGCCACTGCTCATTTGTAGCAATCTCTAAATTGATAAACACATCTGAATGGGGCATGTGGCCAAATCCATGTTGAAGCTCAAACCAGAATTGTTGCTTCAAATGATAACCTTCCCCAAGGAACTGTTCATATTCCTGTTCCATATGGATGCTCCAGCCATGATCAGCTCTGGTGTTCCAGTATCTGAATAAGAATTTATCCACTTGGTCTTCAGAAAAGTTGTAGTCACCATCAAGACCATTGATGATTTGACAAATTTTTCCTGGAGACATTTTGATGAGTGCTAAGGTTCTGACTATTCTACCCAGGTATTCATCTGTCAGCAATTCATCGTGTCTGGATTTTTTACCATCACGGATGATACAGGATTGTTGAATTTTAAGTTCCGGGGGTGGTCGTAACCTGGGAATCATTTCAATCAGGGCATCCTTTACAATACCCTCTGGCATATGATCAGCCATTTTTAACAGGACTTTTTTCGCACCTTTTGAAAATTTGCCATATTTTTTTGTGCACACCCGAAGGGGAAAACCCTCATGTTTGAATAATTCTATTTCACATATTTTTCTACTAAGATTGGCATTCCAATTTATATCATTCATGGGATTCTTATCCTTTGCTGTCCTGATTGCTTCAATAATTGAGTGTTTAAATTGTTGTCATTTTTATTCCAGGATGAACTAGAATAAAAATTGGGAATTGGTTCCTTTCGAAATGAAAGAGGCGTATCAAAGGAGTAAGCAATCACCCGTTGATATTCCTCTCGTTCGAGTCCTGACTGATATCCTATCCCTTCAGTCTGGTCAAAATCCAATTCATTACTAGCTGCTACTAATTCTTCTGTCACTTTTATTTTCTCCTTCTCATTTTGATATCTTCCTTTATGAGTTCGATTCTTTCAATTACCTGATATCCCAGGGCCAGCTATACCAAACGAACAACAACCGTCAAAAGCAACTATAATCTCACATTCTCTCATATTTATTTGTTCAATTCACACAGCATATCACCACACTCAACCAAATAAATAGTTTTTCGTATCCTTCATTGTCAGGCCTTTTTTCCTGCCACATTCGTGATCTTACGTACAACAACTTGCAAAAGATAGTGTTGCGTAATTTTTTTAAAATATTCTAAGGGGGGAATAAAGAAGAGATTGGAGCTGAATTTCTTGCAACTATAAACCAATCTTATTAATTGTTTATATTGCTCTTACGCATATTGCACCTGCCGGTATAATCCTGAGTAGCAACCGACAGGTGCACTTCGTATTTACTCCAAAGTATTGGACCTTATGACTTTGGGGGTCCACCATCCTGGAGGCTAGGAATTTGGCGACCAATCTGATCCCTGGCAGCCAGCGCTTTCCGTAATTGAGGTTTGGAAACAATTTCTCTGATTCCTACATCCACCCTGGCCCAACGATAATCCTCAGTCAGAGTATCCATCAACTCGAAAGTGGTGATGACTGCTATCTGAGGAATACCACTCCTAGCCAGCCGTAGCTGATGATCACGCCACAGCCTGATGCTACTTGGGGATATGTTGAAGACCATTAGATTTGATCTGCGCTTGATGAGGGGCAACACATACAACCTAACCCCAGGCTTGCACATGCCAACTCCGGGTATGGATTCCTGACAGTGATCACAGGCCGTCGCCATAGGCTCTTTACTATATATAATACCATCCACGGCAGCACATCTGGACTTTTCCTGACCCTCCAACCATAGCGCTCTCACATTTTGCTCTTCCAAAACGATGACTGGCATAGTCTGGTGCTTTAAGAAGACATTCTGTTTGTCCTCTGTCAGATAGGATTCACCACGGTCAATAAAGAAACGATGCTTGCCTTCCTCACTATGATCGATACGCAGTCTGGGTATATCAAATTTCTCAATCTGTAACTCCAAGCGCTGAAGCTCTTTGTCTATATCCCAGCCGGTTTCACGGAGCTGCTCCAAAGCGCTATCAAGGGCAGCTTTTGATACTTTTATCATATTTCTCCTCTTCTCTGCCCCTTCTCCTCATCTTGTGAGAGCAGGTGACTAACTTTTGAAAATTTATGCGATAGATGCATCACAGAGCGATCGTCACAATGATCACGATAG
>JABIFG010000163.1 GCA_018650795.1 Fidelibacterota bacterium | reverse complement strand
CCAACAAATGTTGTCTCACTACCATCCTGATGGGATGACTGAGCAACATTGTTGATCGGGGTACCAACTGGAACCTGACCAAAAACCACGGCTCCCATGAGGGAGATTAAGGCGAGGAATCGTCTCATCTTCCGCTCACGGGATTCGTGTGGAGGGTTTTGAACCTAATAATCACTTGCTAACCTTCAGGGACCTTAGTCGATGGTTACCTTGAATGTGAGCGTGTGCATGTCTGTATCATCTCCAGCAGTGACAGCAGGTATTGTGTCAAAGTCATAGAGAACAGAACTGGCTGCTTTGAATGCATGATCGTCAGTCGCTGGTGAAATATCATCCACTGCATCACCATCAGCTGTTGCGTCCACCGTCATACTTTCAGCGACATAAGTTGTGTTGGTTGGGATAGCATCTGACACAACTACAGTTGTTGCTACACCAGTACCACTATTGGCAACAATGATGGTATAGGTTAGCTCAGTACCTGGAGGCTGATTACCAGCTGGTAAAACACTCTTTACCAGGGTAAGGACTGGAGCTGTACACGTCGTACCGTTGGTATCCGAACCAGTAACTACACTTGGAACAGCTTCTGCCGCTGCACCCTGTGAGGTTGCAATGATAGTAGTTGCATCAGTCAGAGTGTCACCAGTTCCGACGGGAATAGTTCCAATCGCAATGTAGTAGACTACCTGCCCAGAGGTTAGATCGCCTGTTACAGTGATGGCGCCAGCAGTTTTTTCACCAGCTGAGAGAATACCATTTTGATCACTATCTAGGTAATAAACCCAAGTTACGTAATCTGTTGTTTCACTGAAGTCGAAATTGTCAAGACCATTACCATCATTGGTAACAGTAAAGTCAAAAATCAGTGTATCTCCAGGATCACCGATATAGGTATAAGGAGCATTAACACCAGCATCTGCTAGAGTAACACCATAGGCCTGGTCGACCTCAACTCCACCTGCAGGGAAGGTACCAGGATCTTCAGTCGGTACAGTTCCGGGGTAGGGATCTCCACCAAAGTTCTCATAGGTGAATTCTGGACTACCAGCTGGGAAGTCAATCGCTACACCCGCAGCCAGAGGATCATCTAAGATCGCTGAGAACTGGACACAGATTTCGTTGCTTCCAGGAGTAGATATAAGATCTCCCAATTCAAGTGTCAGTACATCAGTAGCTGTGTTGTAATGATATGGAAGATCAGCAGGAATGGGAGCAAGCGCAGTGGATACGATTGTTACAGCGCTACCACCATCAATGCTTACTGATGTCAGGTCCAAGGTTGTGTTGCCTGGCATGGTGCTTACGAACACACCATTATAGGCAGTTTCAGAACCTGAGTTTGTGAAACAGGACTCATAAGTGATTGACTCACCAGGAGCGGGTGTGGCATCACCAACGATTGTAGTTACACCTGTAACCGTCGCTGCTTGCACGGTTGTGGTCAGTGTAATCGTGGCAGTCGAATCTACATCAAATACAGATGTTGCTGTCAATGTAACCACATGCTCTTCTCCAGGATTACCACCACCTGAAGTCATATCCACAACTTTAATCAGAAGATCATAGCTGCCAGTGAATGCAACCAGCCCTGAACTTGTGATTTCGGTGTCACCCTCTAATTCATCAATGGTACCACTTGCGTTTGCATCGTGGTAAACAAAGAAATCGTAGGTGCCACCATCGTTAGCCAAACCTGTGGCTCCGATTGTGAATGTATCCTCATAGTTACCACTATTTGCCAATGTTACAGCATATAGTGTAGAATCCATGGCCGACACTGGGTTGGCTAGGTTTCCACCAAGACTCACACCAGCAACTTGACTCACAGTCGTTTGCACGATAAGTGACTCAACTTGTGGCATGGTGTTACCATTGGCATCTTCATAGTTACCAAAGGCTTGGTTTTCGATTACAGTACCAGCTTGTGTAGCGGCACTTGCTGTTGCTACGAGTCCCATCAGGACCAGAGCGACGATTAAGAAGCGTGTAGGTTTCATTTTAAACCCTCCTTTTGTTAGCTTCTGTTTATGTTTCATATTTTTCGATTCCAGGATGGAATCATTATTTAAAAAAGTTTTGTTAATCATTTGTCCACCACCACTAAGAATTCCATGGTTGATGCATCACCAGGGTTAAGATTTCTTGAAATCTGCCACTTGATATGGCTAATCAT
>JABIFG010000162.1 GCA_018650795.1 Fidelibacterota bacterium | reverse complement strand
GTCATTGTGATCGACCCCCACGGAGATCTAGTTGAAGAGATCGTCAGAATGAAGCCGATGGCGAAACGCTATGTCACCAACCGTGTGGTCTATATCGACCCCTCTCTTCATGCTGACTACACTCCGAGCATCAACCCCTTTGAGATATCAGACCGCAGTGAGAGGAACATCGCCCTGATGACCCAGGAGCTGAGAAGTATCTTTGAGGTGCTGCTGCAGGATGCCAACACCACCAACCAGATGAGCTCCATTCTGAGCCCCTGTATCGCCACGCTACTGAGAAGGCCCAACAGTGATTTCTCAGACCTACAACGCTTTATGGATGACAACAGTAACGATGATCTGGTGGCGCTGGGCGCACAATCACCCAACCCACAGCACCGCACACTGTTTCAAACTAAGTTCCATAGCAAGATGTACTCTGCCACCAAGCATGGGCTATACACCCGTATGCAGGTGCTGCTGAATGAGCCCGTATTCCAGAACCTGATCTCTACAAGCACCAGCCTCAAGCTGAAACAACTGATCAACCAGAAGAAGATCATCCTCTTCAAGCTCTCTCTATGAGAGTCCGGGAGTGATAGCGTACAGTCCTATGGGAGATTCATTGTTGGGATGCTGCGTATCATCGCCTTCCAGAGAAGCAATATCCCGCAGGAGTTTCGCGTACCCACCTATCTCTTTATCGATGAGTTCCAGAACTTCCTCTCTGAGGACATCGAGAAGGCACTGACTCAACTCAGGAAGTATGGACTCCATCTGATTCTAGCCAACCAGTATGTCGGGCAGATCCCCTCCCCCGCCCTACAGAAAGCGCTCTTCTCCACCGGCATACTGATTGCGGGTAAGAATGAGCGTAACAGTCTAATGACCATCAGCAGAGAGCTAGACGTCTCTGTCTACTCACTACTGGATTTGAAGATTGGGGAGTTTGTGATCAACACCCCCTACAGACGCCCTTTTCTGATTCAAGCCCCAAAACTTCTGCTGGGGAACAACTACTCCATCAGTGATGAGCAGTGGCAGTGGGTCAGGGCGAGGAACCTTCGCCAGCATTATCGCAGGCTCAACCCAGATCCTGCCACTGCTGAGCTACCCTATACACCTTAACTCTTAACCTTGGTTGACCCATGAAACTAACTGAACGTCAGTTGATCATCTTGAAGGCGCTGGCCCGCTTTAAGTTTCTCACTGCAGAACAGCTGAGATGGATCTTTGGATGAGTCAGCCTCAGCACCACCAACACCGCACTACGTGTACTGAAACAGCTCAGATACCCACTGGTGAAGAGTATCGATTTTGGTGTAATCCCCGGTCATGGAAGATTGGCTAGAATCCACTACCTCTCGGAGGCGGGAAAACGCACTTTAATCAGCGGTACACCACTGGAACCACATGAGATCTTGGCACCCGCAAAAAACGCCTCTCTATTTCAGCGTGACTACTTCCACCGTATCGCTACTATTCAGTTCAATATCCAGTTTCAGCAGTGGCTGGCGTCACACGGCTATACGCTGGTAGCGATGGAACTCTATTTCAACAGGCAATCTATCGATGGGCAGTACCGCAGTGCCACCAGAACAAAAAGCCACGGTAGATTTGTGGAACCAGATGCTGTCGGTGTTTACAGAGCTCATGGTCTTTTTCACACCTTTCTATTCGAGCAACACAACGGTAAGGATGCGAAGCGTGCGATTCGCCAGATCGAGCAGCACTGTCTGGGGCTCTCAGATGATAGCTACGCCATCCGCTTGACCCAGAATGATACCGTACACATTGTATACGTCTTCCAGAACCCTACCTGTATGAGCGTGGTGATGAAGGCGATGTTGGCCAGTCCATGACTGAGGCTATTTCAACACTACTTTCTCTTCAAGTCTGAAGAGGAGCTAAGAGAGGGGCTTGTCGAGTGTTGGCATCACCCCGATGGAACCAATACCTCCTTTCTACCTGAGCCCATCTAACTGCAGGTCCGCGCAACTGTTCGAACTCACACTTTGGGTGGATTGCGTTGTACTCGACCTCTTCAGTCGAGCACAACGCATGTCCAATCCAAAAAGGAGTCTTATGATGAACACTTTGATTACAGAAGAACTGATCCAGCTATTTGAGCACTACCCCATCCGAGCACAGGAGGAGAGCGACGACCCACTGGTTGTCGCCAAGCTATTCGACGCCTATGGTTCGGCAAGCTGGTATCTCACTGAGTATGACAAGAGAGACCAACTGGCCTTTGGCTATGTCGTCGGTCTTGCCTATGATGAGTGGGGATATATCTCTCTTGAGGAGCTCTCCGACGTACAGCACCCTATACTGGGTGTACCCCGTATCGAACGAGACCTCTACTTCAAGCAGAAACCGTTCTCTGAACTGGGCCTTTGAAAAGAAGTGGTTCACTAAATATGAGATCAGCCAAGTCTACCTTGGCTGATTTTCATGCGCAGACATCATAACCATCCACATTTCCCCTTATCATCTTCATCGGTTCGAGGCTTCGAGATGTTTGGGTGACGATGACTACGGAAGGATCAATCAATCCTGAGCCATTCTACAAAGCTCTTTCAAGGGTGTTCAGGCCGTAGGCCGGGGCCTGAACACCTCTTGAAATCTCGGAAATTCAAATTTTTCTGAAAAATATTTTCCTCCTGAAATGGCATCAGCTCCCCTTTTCCAATTTTTTTCAGAAGAAATTTGAGTTCCCTCAGAGCATTGTGATGAATCGGCAGGATTAATCGTCCTGAATTTTATTTTTCTAATTTCTTATTATGAACAAGGAATTGCAACAATACGCTGAGTCGTATGAGGCTGAAATTTTAGCCTATGAACAACTGGACAGCACAGATTTTATCAAACAGTACATCGATTCAAACTACGACTGCAGTAGTGATGAGGAGGATGTAATGATCCAGGAGTATTTCGATTGCCTGGAGATCCAGCATTACAGAAACAAGGATTCAGAGTATGACTACTTTGAGATCACACTTGGGTATGGTGGACCGAATATCTATCTGAACGTGAACAGCAGGTGGGAGTCAGTTGAGTACATCATCAGCTGGTGATGGGAGACCTACAGGAAGGATCTGAGCCATCTGTACAGTGCAATCAATCAGCTCTATGCGTTGGATTGTTACTGCTGATAATTATTGCTCCCGGCTTTGGCTGGGAGTTTTTTATTGTGTGCTATTGTCTCTCCTCGGCCTTTTTATAGACTGCACTCCGTTCACGCTTACCCACTGCAATCACTGAGATAAACAAGACCTCATCTTCTACCCGATAAATCAGCCGAAAACCTGAGCGGCGCAACTTGATCTTGTAACAGTTCTCCATTTTCCTCAACCTGGCTGAAG
>JABIFG010000161.1 GCA_018650795.1 Fidelibacterota bacterium | reverse complement strand
ATAATCCAGTGTCACAAAACTCAAAGCAAGGGTCCCATAATTACCCCATCCTTTTGCAATGGAAACTGAGCTGTGTTTTATATCCGCCAGCCAATTTGTAGAATTGAATTGGACATCCAGGTCTTGGATATGGGCTAAGATGGCTGGACTACCAAAAACAGCGTTCGCATTTGGTGAATTATTCACCAGCAAAACACCCCCCATTGCTGCCTGTCTGGGATCGGCGTTAATTTTCAGAAATTGCCATCCTGATTGACCTGCTCGCTCAATTTCCAGAGGATCAATCCCAGCCTGCCCAAAAATAGTGGAAACAGATATAAGGAATAGGACTATACACGAATTTAAGCGAATAATCAGCTTGTGAAATTTGTTATTGAGTATGTTTTTCATTTGATTATCGCCATCTTCCCGATAAATGATTCCCCTTCATGTCCAGACACCATAGATTCGATGGAATAGATATAAAAACCCGGTGCAATCCCCAGGGCCCATTTTGTTAACTGATAGTCCATATTTGCAATTGATCCCCACGCTGCGGAACCAGTTCCATCATTGTGTTCCATCTCTTGAACCAATTCTCCAGAAACAGTAAATATTTTTATTCTTGCCTGACCGGGTAGACCCAAAAATTGTATTCTGTATCTTTCCCCGCTACCATATAATCCACTATGTTGACGGAAGGGATTTGGAACTACATATACATCTTTGGGGAAATCCTCGTTCTTTGAGAGGGTTGGATACTCTGGGAACCTGTTGTTATTTACCGCACCAGATTCATTCCCATCGCTGTCATAGCTCGTAACCGTATAATAATATCCGATTGAGGCAGACACATCTTCATCAACATATTTCACTATTCCATCGCTAACACTTGCCGCAGTTTTGGGAATATCAATCAATAATTCCCAGGGTCCGATGGTAAAATAGGTGGATCGGTAAATACGGTAGCCTTCAAAGTCATTTACACCTAATACGGGATCGGTATAGTCCGCAGGAATTTCAGGCCATTCAATCATCAGATTTCCTGGTTGAGAAGTTATTGTTAGACTACTTTCTCCATTTGTGGGTGTTGGGGGTGGGTGTGTTTCGGGTTGTAGATCCTGAGCATAGAGTTGTTGGGCAGATTCAACATTTTTAAGTAAAGAGTCCAGTGATTCTGATTGAAGATCTATGAGATTATCTAAGCCACCGGCAACGATCTTTGCCCGATCCATTTCTCCCATCACTTCAGCATATACAAGTTTAATCTTTTGGAAAGGAGTCAAAGTAAATGGACCCACGCTCAATAAATAGATGGGGGATCGTTCATATTTGGTGCCACCTTCACCCCCGGCCTCGTTGGCTTCATCCCATGACATCCTGGGTTGCTGGTGGGTCATAACCTGTTTAAATCGGGCTGGTTCATCAACGGTATGAATGAATATTCTGTCCTCATCTGGGGCATTCGTTTCACCACTTTTTGATCCATATTCCAAAATATTCTGGTAAACGTTGCCTCCAGCTGAATCAAGAACGACTACTGTTAAATACCCAGGGGCATCAAATTCGTGTTCTTTTGAATTCAATTCTTCAATATCTCTGGAATCTGCGATATCACCCATATCAGGACCCACTCCAAAATTAAACTGAACAGGAGATTCATTTTCCCAATTGAAACTCCAATCATCATAAAAATAGAAAAGGTTATGATCTTCGTCCCAGCCATATTTTTCATCCTTTTGAGACATGCTGCGAACTGTAAACAGTAGGCTATAACGCATCCCAAAATAAAAATCAGTAATATTTGAAAATTTCTTGTTGGTTATCTCAACTTCATGAATGATGAAGTCGTCATATTTGGGATAACTCCAGACTCGACTGGTTCGCCTTATTTCAACTTCAGCACCATATACATAATGGGACCCAGCCGCTATTTGCTCTCCTTTTAGTGCCAGATCTGCTAAGTTATAGTTGGTTGTCATCAACATCTCTTCAACGGGAAAAACATCAACTCCTGAAGGGAAATATCTGGTATCCAAACTGTAGGCATGTTCCACACTATTCCTCACCCCATACAGGGCATATCCACCAGCCCCTATGTAGTTCAAAGCGTCCTGAATATCTGGACCTTTTGAATATCCCGGATAGTCTAGACCGTGATATACATTTACAATTTCTGTAGGATCTCCGTATTGTAAGGAATTATGCAATGTTGCCCACAGTTTCCCCCTATTCATGGTCTGTTTTGACCAACCCTGAGCCAATAGCTGGCTTGATGGGAGGATTAATATTAGCAATACGACAATCCAATATCGATAAATAGTTGCTTCTTTATTTGCGTCCCTTTGTTTGGTACCCTCAGATCCGATCAGTACAAGTGATCGAATTCCCCAACTAAATATTCTCATTAGTAATCTATCCTTATTTGGAATTCAATTTGTCTGGGAGCTACTTCATAACTATACCATTCCCATACATTGGGTTCACCTGAGAAGAGATTTTTTGGTAACCTTTCTTCAAGAGGTAAATCGGCGTTTTCATGATAATAACTAAGTCTGTCACTGTACAGTAGACGTAGGAATTTTGAATCTAGCAAGTTGGTGGCATCCAGGCTGAATATGGTATGTATGTTGCCTAGTGAGACCCCT
>JABIFG010000160.1 GCA_018650795.1 Fidelibacterota bacterium | reverse complement strand
GATTGATTACTTAACTGTTTTGTTTATTATCTTCACAAATCAGTTAATGTCCAGCAAATACTTCGTTAATTTGTTAAGTTTGTTCTTTAACGGGTATTAATGAGGGGGGCCGGAGGTTTTCTCCGCTGGTAAAGTAGGAGCTACTGGCTTTACCAGTAGCTTTACCAGTTGGATCAGAGTGCAGTCGGGGGGATTACTTCAATCTGGTCTTGCGAAAGGGTTACCGATAAGGATCTTTTGATATCCCAGATTACGTCTACTGTCATACAGATTCCGTTGAAAACTGCCTTATCGACCGTTCCTTCAGAGCCAAATGGGATGGGGTCTGGATCGTTCCCTCCCATATTGATCATCTTGACTCTCGCGCCTTTCTCAATAATTCCACTATTGTTCATAAATGTGATGACTCCATTGCTGTAGGCAATGGTCTGGTCAGTGTTGTTTTCAGTGTCAGTTTTACCAACTTTCACACAAAGGCTATCTGGGTCAATTGAGGATGGGTGGATTGAAAACCACGAAACGCCATAGAAGAATGCTTCCGCTTCACTCTCATCATTAAAATAAATAATTTTCATTAAATTGTCCTTTTATTCATATCTTGATCGTTTTCTTCACTTCTAATTCACTATCCATCAATGGGTGTCTTCTTCAACTTGGTTCGCTTTTACGGGTTGGTGGTCTTTCTTTATTTAGCGTATTGCATAGTCTGGGTGTCTAGCTTTGTTTGACACACTTTCAATTAATGTCTGTATTCTCTTCTATGGTTCACTTAGCGCATTTGGTTCATTATTTCTATTGGGTGCCTAAATTGTCGTGGTTCACTCTATAAAATTGGGGGGGTATTTATATCTATTGGTTCACTGAAAACCTCTGGTTGTCTTTCATTCATTGGTTCACTCGCATGAGAGGGTGTCTCGGCACTAATGGTTCGCTTTCTGCTCTGGGCGTGTAACTTTGATTGGCTCACATTTTCATTCTGGGTGTCTAAAAAGCACTGGTTCACTTACATGATTTGGGTGTCTAATCAATATCGGTCAACTTAACCACTATGGTTGTCTAATAACCCATGATTCACTTCATGGTTTCGGGTTTCTTGATCATTTCGGCTCACTTCCACACGTTGGGTTATTGATTCTCTATGGTTCACTTCTTCCTAATGGTTGTCTGATATGAAAAGGTCGGTTTGAATCACTTAAAAACTATGGTTGTCTATTCTGTATTGGTTCACTTGGCTATTTTGGGTGGATTGGGATGGATGGTTCTACTCGGAGGCCACCTTATGCAGCCTCGCCGTACTTTTTAGCCGAGCCATGGGTCATCCCGAGTTTCGCCTCGGAGTATTCCGGTGCCACAGGTAACTCTTCAAGCTCTCTCCATGCTTTGTAGAGGTCGGTTAAAAACCGCTTGATCATGTAGCGGACCGCCATATTGTGACGGTGCTTTAGGGATTTATCCTTATGCGCCGGCATGTGCTCTATGCGGTGTTTGTAGTTGTCATAGATCGTTCGATAGATACTCTTTTCTGCTGGCTGTTTGATGAAGCTTGGCCCGAGAACTCCAATCAATTTGGTTTTCAGGAAAGGGTTGAAGGTTATTCCCATCTTTTCCTTTTCTTCCCCGTTTTTGTCGGTGTAGCTGCTTTTGGAAAGGTGCTCTTTTTTGCGGCTTCTTCCAGCTCCATTCACCACATCGAGACCGGCATACTTGTGGATGGAGGAGGGGTATTCTGCTGCGTAGATATTAATTTCCGAGACGATCACTCCGGCAATTGTTGGCCCCACGCCCCTGATACCTTCTAGGAACTCAGTCCATACCCCAAAATCCTTTAGAATGTGCCCCAGCCGCTTGAATGAGTTTTTCTCTGCCTTCTCCAGTGCGAGATACTCATCCATAAGCGTGAGTTCCGTGTAGCTTGATATCAGCTCTGTTCCTTTGAAGGATGATGCTCTCGGAAAGATTGCGACTCCATCCGTTATCCTGTCGAATTCTTTGCGAAGATTTGCGAGGATATCTTTGGCTTCTTTATCCATCGTCTCCTCTTTCTCGCTTGGTGCTTGCCCTAACCTTGCCTTGAAGTTTGCAACAATCCGATTTCCAGTTTGGATGCGCAGGTTCTGTATGTCGTATGTTCCTCGGACGACCGTTCTCACCGCTTGCCTTTCTTCGTATTGGGGGTTATCCATGTTTGCTCCTGTTTGTTTTTAAATGGCGGCTATTGAATGTTACTTTTTATGCTCGGGGTACTCTCCGTAGTACGACTCCTCTGGTGTCATCTCTT
>JABIFG010000159.1 GCA_018650795.1 Fidelibacterota bacterium | reverse complement strand
TCAATACTAGCGGGGTTCCATTGCTAACCTTTTCTTTGATTTTTGGAGTCAGATGTTCATCATTGAAACCAAATCCGACAACCAAAAAACTAGGCGCACCATTGATTAAATCATCTGACTTCTGAATGAGCTCACGATAGGGAGCCTTATAAGCTTCCTTATATTTATTTTTACCCGGAGGAATAATAACTGGATCAGCATTCTCGTTATTTTTTCTCAAACATCGGATGCTACTTCCAACCTGAAACCAGCTCAAAGATCCATGAACTTTCACTATGTTTGTATTGTTTGTTTTTTGAAAAAGTCGGCTATCAAATTTTGATAATTCCACACCATCAAACCCATCATTAAATGGTATACCGTAATACCCCATCACATACTCAAGAACCCGATCATAATTAGTTGTAACAATATTAACGACCTGGGGATGCGCCTCCCTGAATTTTTCAACCATAGTTTTAATTCCATGCACATAACTAACGTCACCATCAATCAAACTTTCAAGAACACCTAAATCAGCCTCATTTACCACCCTCCATACAACATCACGAATCTCAGGCATTTTTGATTCATATTCAGGCTTACCAAGCTCAGCCTCCAAATTCTCATTATTTCCATCGAACCCTTCAATTTCCACATCTAGTGCATCGTTTAAATCCCCCATCGTAGGAAGTCCCAATGCTACAGTAGCACCAGACCCCCAAATAATAGCGGGGGGATTCCTGAGAAAGGACTGAATAGTAGAAAATACCTTCTCTTTTTCTTGATCACTCATATTAGCTATCGCTCCCCATAGAAAGATCTACCCCTACACCAACAACCTCCATCAATTTTCCATAACTATCCACAACATCATATTTCACACGCTCAGGATTAATCTCATCAAAGAATTTACGGGCACACTCTATCTTTGTCTTCTCAATTTCACGCAGTTCCATACTGGACATTGAGCCTTTGGTCTCTGCAACGAAGTAGACATGCTTAACTGCCCCCTCTTTGAACGAAATCGCCCAGTCGGGGTTGTAGTTACCTACCGGCGTTGGGATAGAGAACCCACTGGGCAGTTTTGCATAGACCACTACCTCAGCGCTGGTATCTAGCTCTTCAACAAAGGCCCGTTCAATCTTTGAATCGGTTATGACGTAATCGTAGATGTGATGCTTCAGCGGGTCACCTGCTTTACTGAAGTCCTGCTTACTCTGCCCATTGGTGAAGATATCGATATCGTGTGTTTCACTGATTGAGTTGTAACTCAGGCGCTCAATAATCACTGTCGCCTTCTGCTCCTGGATCATGCGTACTGCCTTGCTAATGAAATCCTCTGGGTTGGTTTTAAACTGGTCAAAAATCGGCTTCTCAATCCTGGAGAGAATATCCACGACCGTTTTCCGGGTCAGGCGCGCACCTTCTGAGACCTTGCCAACCAGATCATACTTCACCACTGAGTGAATCGAATTTGCACTGTATTCGGTAGCAGTCTCCCGCACCTTGAAGCCCTCACCAGACCTCATCTGATCATAGCTGATGCCATCCGCCTGTTCCCCTCTCTGTACTGTGTACTGCAACGGTGCCACACGAAGCTCTTTGTCCAGTACCTGAACACATTTTCTGACCAGCTCTACGCTATCAAAGTGAACGCTATAGGCCGCCTTGCGGTTGATTCTGCTCCATAGTTCCTTGAACTCCTTTTTCTCAAAATTGGAGTTCAGCAGATTGGCCTTTGCCCCCCGGCCATTCTCGATCTGAGGCAGGCTCGCCTCACTGAAGACACTGTTGATCAACTGGAAAATCTGCTCTCTATAAGGCAGCAGGCTCTCTGGCAGCGGTGCCAATGTATCGCTGGAAACCGCATCATGATAATCCCGTGCAATGTGATCCTCATCATCGGTGTAATCATGCCTCAACAGATACTTGTAGATCTGTTTCGCCATCTGCGGCGTGACCTCAACCGTGTCGCCCCCCGTCAAAAACACCTTGCCCGTAAAGTACGCCTCATCCGCTACACGCGGACGTTCCGACAGTGACTGACTGATATCACTCTGCAACGCCGCGACAAACTCCTGATAACTCTCACTGGCCACAACGGTCAGAACATTGGTCTGATGTACAGTAGCAGGGGTGTCCTGCCGCTCACCCAAACGGTTTACCGCAATACGCAGACCTCTCCCCACCTCCTGCCTACGAGAGACGGTGTTATCACTGTGCTTGAGTGTACAGATCACAAAGACGTTGGGATTGTCCCACCCTTCACGCAGTGCCGAATGCGAGAAGATAAACCGGGTCGGCTCCTCAAAGGCCAGCAGCCGCTCCTTATCCTTCAGAATCAGATCATAAGCATCCACATCGTTGGCTTCCCCCTTTCTCTTCTCCGTTGCATTCATCTTGGGGTCAACCAGGCGCTTACTCTTCTTATCAATCGAAAAATAGCCGTTGTGGGTCTGCTCAACAGAGATGCCATCCAGATGTTTCCGGTACGCCTCATCCAGCAATAGATCCTGCTTCAGTTCATTCAGCGCGTCCCGATACTCCTCCTCGAAGATCTGGGCATACTCCCCTCCCTCCTCGCCTGCATCACCGTAGAGGCGGTACTTGGCAACCTCATCAATAAAGAAGAGCGTCAGCACCTTGATCCCCTGATGAAACAGCGCCCGTTCCTTCTCAAAGTG
>JABIFG010000158.1 GCA_018650795.1 Fidelibacterota bacterium | reverse complement strand
TCCTTTAATGCCATCTTGGGCAATTTAAATCTAAACTTTTCAGTGATGTTGCTGGAGTGGGGCTTGCTTCTAAATACCTGTAACTAATTGAGAACAAGTTATTTCCACGTCAACTAAATGGCTATTGCCAAACATCTAACTAACTCTGTTGCTTGAATATGCAATCACTATGCCAAGGGCATCTTGAGTTCACATCCTTGTGCTGTAATAAATAAAGCAATAGCTATGCCAAAGTGGTTAAGGAGGGTCTTATTGCCGGATTTTCAGGTGGGTACAGCTGGAATAGGGGGTAAAATTGATAAAATGGAGTGATGAAGGCAATCTGGGTGGCAAATATTGAACCGCTGTTGTGGCAAGGTTTGTTGGGATGAAACAGTGGCGGCAAGTGGCAACCGTTGCCACTTATTGTTGTTGATTGAAATGTATTTTAATCAATTAGGTATCAGCTATTAGGTGCGTTAAAAAACCCCCTTCCCACAAATGTGGGAAGGGGGTATGCCGTGTGGCTAGGGAGCAATTATCCCAGTAGCTGTAGTACCTGCTGTGGAGCAGAGTTAGCTTGGGCCAGCATTGCGGTTCCTGCCTGTTGTAGCACCTGAGCCCGACTCAGTGAAGCAGATTCCTTCGCAAAGTCGGCATCGACGATCCGGGATCGTGCGGCCGAGGTCTGCTGGGAAACCGATTGCAGGTTGTCGACAGTGAATTCAAGGCGGTTATTAATTGCACCCAATTCACCACGCTGCTCGTTCACGGTGTTGATGGCGTTATCGATCACATCAATTGATTTCTGTGCTTGGGCAGCAGTATCAATGCTCAGAGAGTTAATTGAGGTGCCGAAAGTTCCACCACCCGCAACATTGCTCTCTTTTAATCCAAGTTCACTGACTGAGGCGGCTGTGCCCAGATCGATAGAGATAGGGTTTCCTGTCTCTGAAGTGAGTTTCAGTCCACCATATACCGTATTGGCAACCGAGGTCATCGAAGTGGAAGCGGAAATGGTGTCACCTTTAGTGGCAACCAAAGAGACCGCAGTAAGGTTTTCAATTAGGTTGGCTGTACCGGTATTGCCACCAACCTGTAGTGATGATGCGTTGCCTTCCAATTGAATCTTTTGACCGGCAACCTTTGCGGTAATGCCAGTCAAGTCGCTCTTGTCATTAATGTTTTCAGCGATATCAGCGAGTGTTGCACCAGCTGAGGCTGCGTCAGCAGATACGCCATTAATCATCAGTCCGACACCAGAGTAGGATGCTGCTGCAGAGAAGTCCAATTCAGCAGACACAAAGGTCTCTGCCTTGACACCGGTTTGATCCGTAACGGCATTGACGGCATCTACCTTTGAGGCCAGTGAGGCGGCAGTGGTATTTTCCTCAATGATGACACCGTTGATTGTGACATCACCGGCCCCCCACTGGGTGCTGGCTGCGGTAATACCATTTCCTTCAATAGTGCCTGCTTCTGAGGATTCACGGAACCCGAGTGCGGCCAGATCTTCATAGGCGCCAGTGGTGCCACGTTCAATCGTGATGGGGTCACCATTATCTGAGGTCAGGGCAAGTGCTGCGGTGACCGTCTTTGATGATCCCAGTGCGCTACCACCATCAGTAACTTGAATGGTTTTGGCTCCTTCTGCAGTCACAACGAACTTACCATCTTGTACAGAGGCACTGAAGGCGCCGCCACCGGCTGTGTTCAGTTTTTCAGCAATCTCTTCAACCGTACTGGCATCACGAATCTCGTAGGTTTGTGTAGTGTCATCTGCCATGGTCATGGTTACGGTGACCTCTTCCGTGGTAGAGATGTTGCCGTCACCGCTCAGTGTGATTTCGTTGGTAGCCATCAGGGTGGCAGTTACACCATTAACATTTTCGTTAATGGAGTTGACCAGATTGTCCAGGCTGTCTGCCGAGGCAAGCCACTCTGTGCCGCCTGGTTTGATAATGGATTGACCATTGATGTTGATATCATTGTAGCCGATAGAGACATCGCTTCCAGCAGTTCCGAATGTGCTACCAGCAGTGAGTACCATTTCTGAACCAACCATATCGGTACTGGTAGAGCCCATGCCGAGATTTTTGGTGTTCATGTTTTCAATGCCGAACTCAACAGTCTGGTTGGCATCGGAGCCAATCTGCAGTGCAACCTCATCCAAATTTCCATCCAGAATGTTCTGTCCGTTAAATTGTGTGGTCTCTGCAATACGGTCGATTTCATCTAATAGCTGTTTGAATTCAGCATCAAGCGAGGCGCGGTTCTCGCTATCATTATAGGTGCCGTTGGCGGACTGGATGGACAGCTCACGCATCCGTTGCAGGATGTTGGTGGTCTGATCCAATGCGCCTTCAGCAGTCTGAATAAGCGAGATGCCGTCGTTTGCATTTCTGACCGCTTGATCAAGGCCTCGAATTTGTGAGGTCATTCTGTTTGAGATACCTAGTCCTGCGGCATCATCTTTCGCGCTATTAATACGCTTACCGCTGGATAGGCGCTCCATAGCCTCGCTCTGGTCGCGCACAGCAGTACTAATGTTGCGTTGAGCGCTGATTGAGGCAACGTTTGTGTTAATTACCATTGACATGATGTTTCTCCTGGTTTCCTTTTAACGCCTTCTTGGGCTGTTTGAAAATTAAAAAAACAGTGATGTTGCTGGGGTGGCAGACTTGTTGATAAGTGTACTAAGCGTACTAAATGGTTGAGACAAGTCGGTTCCACGTCAACTAAATGGCTAATGCCAAACACCTAACTGTGTACATCGCAAAATAATGCAATCAATGTGCCATGCTATGCATAGATTTCATGATATTGCGTTGTATGTGAATAAGCAGATAACGTGCCAATTGCGAATAAGGAAGGGTTTAGTGTGGAATTTTACTGAGATGAGCCTATAAAAAGCTCTGTGTGAAGATGAGTTACCTATTAATAATGAGTCAAGGCGGTTTTAGAATAGGACGCAATGTGGAAAATAATTTGCCGCCGGAGGAGTTTGCCGAAAGAGGCAAGCGTTGCCGGCGGTCTCTGGTTGCAGGCTGTTTTTACCTGATGAAGTGGTGATATGGCTACTTGGTACGCTATTTGCTTTATCAATGTTAGCCATTTGATGGTCTGTCGGTTGCTTCATGGTGAGGAGACAGATGGCACCATCACTTATTATATTGATTAGACAACAAGGAGAATGACAATGGCCTATGCAGTAAGTCGAGTAGAAGATTCAGGTGTGTATTCCTATCGCGGTGATTATGAGCAGTCGATGGTTTCTGGTAGTAGTGAAGGCGCTATGCTGACACCACACCGTTTGACGCAGATGTTGCTTGAAGGTGCTGTGGTCTCAACTCAGCATGCGATTTCAGCCATTGATAGAGGAGATGAGGAGGCGAAAATCTTCAGTGTTGATCGCTGTGTTGAAATTATTGATGGTTTGTATGAGAGCCTGAATATGGAGCGCGGGGGAGAGGTTGCACAGAATTTGGCAGTTGTTTACCTCTACAGTAAACAGGAGTTACTGCATGCAAAGGTTGAAAATTGTACGGATACCTTAAGTGTGATCGTTGATTATCTCTCAGGAATTCGTGATTCGTGGAGTGCAATTGCTTGATAATTATTTGATTTTTTCTTTTTCTTGAATAGGGTGCTGAGCCAGAGAAAAAGTAATATTTGTTGTAAAGTTTTCCGTTGGTGTGCCGATACCTATGATAGCTAAGTAGTTTTGTTTGTTTGGACGCAGTTGGTATAGTGAGATTATTCACAATAGTGAAGAGTGCTAAGACCAAATGTTGAAGAGTGGGTTATCGAAAATAAAAAGGTGTGGTGAGTTATGGAAAATTTAACAGCGATTGATGCAGGTAGGGCAACGCCTTCCGTACAGAAGGCTGTTGAGGTTAAACAGGTTGCGGAATCAGCGCAGGTTGCGGAATCAGCGCAGGTTGCGGAATCAGCGCAGGTTGCGGAATCAGCGCAGGTTGCTAAGCCAGAACGGATCTCTGAGCAACAGGTGGAGCAGTCTGTGGAGAAGATTAATCAGTTTTTCGAAAACACGGATTACGGATTGAATTTCACGGTAGATAATGAGACTGGAAGAGATGTAATTAAGGTGACAGATCGAGAAAGTGGCGATGTGATTCGGCAGTTGCCATCAGAAGCCATTATGGAGTTGTCGCGTGCTGTAGGTGATCTGCAGGGATTTTTAATTAAAGAGATAGTATAGGATAGTTATGCTGGGACAGGCACTACAATTGAGTCAACAGATGATGGCGATGATTGAATCTGGTGAGAATCTGGATCAATTGGAGCCGCTGGAGTTGAAGAGACAGTCCATTCTGATGCGGTGCGCTGATCAGGCGACGGTGAATGACGAATTATTACAGTCTGATGCCGCACTGTTAATGGAAATTGTAGAACTGAATAGATTGATTAAAAAAGAGGTGAAGCAGAGTAGAAATTTATTGCGCGGAGATCTCGCCAGCCGCCGAAGAAATCATAAAAATATTCAGGCCTATCATTGATTTTTCTATTCTGAAATTTGTTTAATTATCTGTCTATAAAAAACAGAATCTGAAGGCGTTCAGATTCTGTTTTTGTGTTGTGTAATTTTTATTTATATTGAAGTATAAATAATTGTTTAACTTTATCTAAAGATCTTAAATGGTTTGCCGTTATCTGAAGTATCAGAGCGATTATAGTGTCGCCATTTATAATTCAGATAAAGATGAGGTTTCAGTATATGACCAGAAAGTCAGCAATCAATATGTATAGCCAAGTTAAAACCCAGGCAACACTTGAAGGTGCATCTCCACATAAACTTATTCTGATGCTGTTTGAGGGTGCGCAGGAGCGTCTGGCTACAGCCAAGGGGCATATGCAGCGTGGTGAAATAGAGGCTAAGAGCAGTCGAATCGATGCGGCAATCCGTATTGTTGAGGGGCTGCGCACTAATCTTGATTTTGAAAAAGGTGGTGAGCTTTCAGCTAATCTGGATTCTCTTTATGAATATATGGCGCTGCGCCTGGTTCAGGCCAATATGAAAAATGATCCTGAAATCCTTGATGAGGTTATGGGGTTGATTAGGGAAGTTTCTGTTGGCTGGTCTGGAATAAAAGACCAGGTAAATAGATAAAACAATATTTTATTAAAGATTTGGATGAGGGTGACGTTAGTAGTGATGAGGTGGTTATTGGATTGATCCGGTAATCAAAAAATAGATAAGCGGTTTTTTTATATTTTGTTAATGCCTGGAAACGAATTTTAGTGGTACAGGTTTAGTCAAGGAGAAATATCATGTCAATGGTAATTGGAACAAATGTAGCATCTCTGAGTGCTCAACGACAGGTGGGTATGGCTGTGCGTGACCAGGCGGAAGCGATGGAGCGACTGTCCAGTGGTAAACGTATCAATAGTGCGAAAGATGATGCGGCAGGATTAGGGATCTCGAACAGTATGACCTCTCAGATTCGTGGTCTGGATCAGGCGGTGCGTAATGCCAATGATGGTATCTCAATGATCCAGACTGCAGAGGGTGCGCTGGATCAGACTACCAATATTCTGCAGCGGATGCGAGAGCTGTCGGTACAGTCTGCAAATGGTACCTATAATGACAGTGAGAACCGGGCTTCACTGAATACAGAGTTTTTGCAGCTGCAAGCAGAAATTGATCGAATTGCGGATAACACCGAGTTTAATGGTAGCACACTGCTCAATGGTGATCAGAAGAACGGTGTTGAGATTCAGGTGGGTGATCAGGCCAACCAGACAGTTGAGTTTTCGATTGATGCAATGAATTCCAAGAGTCTGGGAATGGGTTCTACCAGTAACGACTTCGTTGGAGCGGAGATGGTGCTGACGGCAGGTAGTACCTATGCCACGGCGGCCAGTGATGTCAGTATCGGTTATAACGATGTATTGATTAATGGTCAGTCTGTTATTGCATCGGGTGGGACTGAGTTCCTCGCCTCTGCAGACAGTCTGGACAGTCTGGTCAATGCGATTAACACCAATATCAATGGGGTTAGCGCAGGACTGCTGGCCACAGCAGAAATTACCCTGAGTGGTGACGGTAATATCTCGACTACGGAAGAGGTGACGGTCACCTTGACTATGGCAGATGATACCACGCAGACCTACGAAATTCGTGATGCCAATACGGTTGAAGAGATTGCTGAGAAACTGAATACAGCCGGTGGTGGTGCATTCACTGCAAGTGTAGAGAATGGCAAGTTCATTGTGAGTGCAGAAGGAGTGAAGACGCTGGCAGTCGCAGATGGTGGTTCTGCACTGGGTGCGAGCAAGACAGTAGCTGGCGCACTGACGCTGACCTCGGATAATGGTGATGCGATTACAGTAGAGCGTGGTACAACGGGTACTTATGATGATCTGGCGGCGCTGGGTCTGCGTGAGTTCTCCGAGGCAGGGACTATTGAGGGTAATGGTATGACTGCTGCGAGTACGGTATGGGGTGTAGGTGATGTTAGTATCAATGGGGTGACTGTCGATGAGGGGACTACGGCCGGTTCACTGGCCACCAAGGTTGCTGCAATTAATGCGATCACCGATCAGACCGGTGTGAAGGCAGAAACCTTTGTGACGGCGGAACTGGATTTCTCGGCTGCCGCAGCTTACTCTGGTGTCGGGCTGATGATCAACGGTGTCTCTGCTGATGCAGCATCTGCCGGTGCCACACTGGCAGATATTGCTGAGAACATTAATGACAAGAGTGACTTGACCGGTATTTCTGCAACGGTTTCTGGGCAGAAGATTCGCTTGGAAGGTAATGCCTCCTCACTGCAGATTGGTGGTAATACGGGTACTGCAAACCTGATTGAGAATCTGACAGCAGTAACACTGGTGGCGACTAAAGGAAACACCATCTCAGCATCGACTTCGATGACATCGGTTGCCAACACGGTATACGGTGGACTGAAGCTCTCTTCTGAAAATGACAGCCCAATCAGTGTCAACTTGGGTACGGCGGCCAGTATTGCAGAGCATGGTCTGATTGAGTCCAATGTGGTGGGTGATTCCAGTAGCGGCGCCTCAATCGGTACTACCACTGTGGATACTGCGGCCAATGCAACCAAGGCGATTGATATTATCGATAATGCACTCAACGAGGTGAACAGCCAACGTGGTGAGCTGGGTGCGGTCAATAACCGTCTTGAGTTTACGGTGGATAACCTGCAGTCGGTCTCGCAGCAGACCTCGGCAGCACGGTCGCGGATCCTGGACGCAGACTTTGCGGCAGAATCGGCTGCACTGAGTAAGGCACAGGTGCTGCAGCAGGCGGGTACTGCGATGCTGGCCCAGGCCAACTCGGCTCCACAGCAGGTCCTCTCAATTCTGAGATAATTGCTGTAACTGGTTGAAAACTCAACCAACCGCCCCTTTCGAAAGAGAGGGGCGGTTTTTTGTTGGTTATGATTTAATTGGTACTGATATTGCATTCTTTATAAAAGAGATAAAAGAGAGTAAGTTTTTCTTTAGATGCGGCCAGAATTGCCGATAATGGAAGAGAAGAGATAGGAAAGAGAGATGGACAGTAATAACATTATTTCATCATTGGGTGCAGGTTCTGGGATCAATACCACATCGCTGGTCGAGGGGTTGATTGCGGCAGAGCGCGTGCCGAAAGAGGTGGTGATGGACTCCAAACAGGAGAAGCTGGATCTTCAGCTTTCCAGTTATGGGGTGATGGCTAGTGCGATGTCGACGTTGAATGATAGTGCAGAGGCTTTGGCCAGTTCAGATACTTTTGATACCAAAAATGTCTCCTACACCGAAAACACGGTACTGACTCCAACACTGGTAAAACCGGAGGCGCTGGCAGGTGAATATGAGGTGGTGGTTACCGCCCTGGCAGCTTCCCACTCAGTTTCATCAACTACCTTTAGTGATACCGGTGCCCAAGTGGGTAAGGGGACGTTGACCTTTAAGTTTGGTGAATGGGATGCAGGGTACTCCGCCTTCACCCTGGATGGTACCAAGTCAACCCAGGAAATTACCATTGATGACTCCAATAATAGCCTGACCGGGATGAGGGATGCGATCAATGATGCCGATTTTGGAGTTCAGGCCTCGATCATCCAGGAAGGAAGTAACTATCGATTACAGATTGTTGGGCCATCCGGGGCCAAAAATGAGATGGAGATTACTATTGTAGAAGATGGTGGTTCTCCTACCAATAATGATGGCAGTGATCTATCCCGTTTTGCATTCAATACGGGTGGCTCACAGTTGACGGCAAACCAGGGTGGGGCCGATGCAGCATTGACGGTGAATGGCCTTGCGGTTACCCGCGAGAGCAACAAAATTACGGATGTCATCACAGGGCTGGAGTTTACCCTCAATAAGGCGGATGCGACCCAGACGGTAGCCTTTACCATTACCGATGATTCGTTGGCGGCAGAGACGGCGGTGCGTGATTTTGTGACCGCCTATAACGACTTTTATACTACAATGAAGACGTTGACAACACCAGCCGATACCACGGATCTGGAGGAGGGGAGCACCGATGGTGGACTCGCTGACGATCCAACAGCACGAAGCATGCTGAAGCAGGTGCAGTCTATGCTTCGTCAGTCCGTTACCGGGGTAAGTGGAAACTATAACGCTCTCTCTACAGTGGGGGTGATGACCACGATGGAAGGGACACTGGAGATCAATGAGGGGCATTTTACCCAGGCCTTTGAGGATAATTATGATGATGTGAAGGATCTGTTTAATCCATCGGTATCCACTACCGATTCCCGTGTCGAGATCGTGCAATATAAGGCAGCCACAAAGGCAGGCTCTTTTCCGGTTACCGTCGCTACTGACCCGGCAAAAGGCTATCTCACGGGGGGGGCTATTACCCATGCAGACTTCAATACCTCAACAGAGGCGTTCAGCCCCTCACTGGATACCTCGGGCGGCGGCTATACATTCAATGTTTCTGTTGATGGTACCGAAAGTGGAACCGTCACCTTGAGTGGAACTTACGCAACGGCTGAGGCCTTGAGGCAGGATCTGCAAGATCAGATCAATACCGATTCAACCCTCTCTGGAGTAGGGGCAGAGGTCGATGTGACCTATGATGCCACCAATGACAATTTTGTGTTTTCCTCACGTAGTTGGGGGGCAAATTCGGTTGTGGATGTGACAGAGGTGGGTGCCAATATGTCAGGGCTTGGGGTTACGGCAACCAATGGTACCCACGGTGTGGATGTGGCGGGTACGATCAATGGTGAAACCGGATTTGGTTCAGGTAATATCATGTTGCCCCCACTGGGTAGTGATTTGGCAGGAATGAGTCTGCAGATTACACCAGGGGTCGCCAGTGCAACCGTCACCTATTCCAGAGGGTTTGCAACAGAGTTTTCCAACTTGATGAACTCTTTTCTGGAGAGTCAGGGGTTGATTGATCAGCGGGAAGAGCGGATCAATACTCAGTTGGAAGATATCGAAGAGGATCGCAGTGATCTGGATGACTATATTTCGCGCCGAACGATTGCGTTAGAGGCGCAGTTTATTGCGATGGAGCGGATTCTGGCCAGTCTGGGAGAGTCTGAGGGGTTGCTGGATGGTCTGGTGAATCGTCTGCCCTTTACCTATAGTTCATCTTAATAGTTAGAAATCAGTTGGTTCTTTAGAATATTCTCTATTATTGAGGCTATTTTTTCTGTATGGTTTATCTATTTAAAATTATCAGGTCATATTTATGTCAGAACAGATAGCCGAGCAAAAACCACAACGGGTAGAGGTTCAACTTTTTCCAGACGATTATCGGAATGAGCAGTTCAAGTCTAATATGGCCTTTTTCAAGGAGTTTCATCCGGGGCTCTATCAAGCGATGGAAGGGTATACTCCGCAAGTCTACCGAATCTGTTCCAACCCAGATGGTACGCCCAATATCTTCAATATGGAGCAGAAGAATCTGGTTTACGAGTTTGGTCCACAGAAGAAGGTCATTGAGCAGATTCGTAGTGGTATCCAGTTTGTTGGGATGAATATTAATTTAGGTGGATTGGCGCTCGACTTTGAAGAGAATGATGCGATTAATATCGACCCAATCCAGAAGAATATGCGGCGCAAGCTCTATGAGCGCGGGCCTTATGGTGCAGATAAGTTGGTGGAGCGGATCGGTGAGGCTATGCCACCCATTATGTCGGATTATATTCCCTATATGCGCGTGTATGGAATTGGGCTGGGGTATCATCTGCAAGAGTTGATACGGATGAAAAATATGACGTTCATCAGTATCTATGAGCCCAATGTGGATCTTTTCTATACCTCTCTCTATACCATCTCCTGGGAGTTGATCTTTAAATACTTTCAGTTGAAGCAGCGGCAGTTCACCAGTGCCAAATACCATATCAATCTCTATCTGGGTAACTCACCTGAAAATGTGATTGAGCAGAATAAGAGTTACCAGTCGGAGGTGTGTCGTTACATGGTGCTGGCGCAGGGGCGCTATGCTCATTTTGCCAAAGAGGAGAAGGTGAAAGAGTTAATTCGTCTGGAGCAGCGAGCAGATCATGACATGATTAATAATGGAACCAATGGCTGGTATGAAGATCAGCGGGCAGGGTTCTATTTTTCCGCCAGAAATATCAAGCGGGGCCATCCGATCTATAGTGGTAAGCAGGTGGAACGTTTCCTTCGTGTGTTTGTGGTGGGTAATGGTCCGTCACTGGATGAATCGATTAAATTTATTCGCGAGAATCGGCAGGATGCGGTCATTCTCTCTTGTGGTAGTTCATTCTCAACCCTGCTGGCAGAGGGCATTGTTCCCGATTATCAGATTCTTCAGGAGCGTGACTGGCACTTGACTGATTACGAGAAAGAGTTTGATAAAGAGCTGCTGAAACAGATTGATCTGATCAAGCTCAATGTGATCTCTCCGTCTGTAGACCATTATTACAATAATGTTTATGTGGTGCAGAAATACAATGATCCAGGGTCTTCTCTGCTGGGTGAGGATTACGCAGTAGTGACGAATGTGAATCCGACAGTAACCAATGCGGGTGTGGCGATTGCTGCGGAGTTGGGAGCCAATGAGGTCTTCTTGTTTGGTCTTGATTATGGTGCTCCGAAGAGTGCGACCACCATGCATGCCTCCAGCTCTCTTTACAAGACATTGGACCTTGGGGATGCGGTAGAAAATGAGATTGAGATCCCCGGAGCGTTTGGTGAAGCGGTATCAACTTCGAAGTTTCTGGCTTGGTCACTAGACGTGACGGTAGACAAGATTGCTCGTCACCCGGATGTCCGCTGGGTCAATGTGGGTGATGGTGCTCTGATTGAGGGTGCTGAGTCGGTGCACGTCTCGGATGTTCATAATTTTTCCAGAAAACTGAACAAGGAAAAGGCTATTCAGGAGGTGGTTGGCTGTTTTAATGCTGATTATGATGCTGATTATGCAATTGAGTTGCTGCGATTGAATGCGGCACAAATGGTCAGGGACTATTTTGATGTAGCCCTTTCATTTGCCGAAAGTACACCCAAAAACCGTGAACAGGTGATGATGGTTGCCACACTGATGGATCGGGCATTGGTGCAACACAAGGTGGTGGGCGGAATGAAGGGGGTGCTGAGTTATTATCCGGGCTTCTTGTTGAGTGGTGGTATTCAGGAGATGTTGGGGAATATCTTTTCTCAGTCGATTTATGTGAATGATGATCAGGCAGCAGCAGAGATGTTTGATACCGCGATGCAGGTACTGCGAGAGTATCGTGATGAGGTGATTGAGGATGTGCGAACTTTGGTCGAGCATATTGCCTCGGATGATGAGGTGGAGATTAAATTGTCCTATTAATTTCCATAGGAGAGAAGATGATGGCAAGAAGAGGAAGTCGAGGGCTGTTTCAATATCAGGATGTGGGTCTGAGCACGGCAATTACCGAGGCAGACCCGCACCGCTTGGTTCAGTTGCTCTATGAAAATGCAATTTCCAATATACATAAGGCCAAGGGGGCGATGTTGAATGATGAGATTGCGATCAAGGGCAAAGCAATTGGTCAGGCGATCTCTATTGTGGGTACCCTGCGCTCAACCCTCAATTTTGAGCAGGGTGGGGACTTGGCAGAGCGGCTGGATGCCCTCTACGAGTATATTATCCGCCGTTTGATGGCTGCCAATAGGGAAAACAGTGTTGAGGCACTGCAAGAGTGTCTTGATCTGATTC
>JABIFG010000157.1 GCA_018650795.1 Fidelibacterota bacterium | reverse complement strand
CATCGTGTGTTTTTCGTGGTATAATATGTATATATTAAATAAGAAAAGGAAAAGAAAATGGTTTTTATCCCAGTCCCAGTTTTAGTTTTATTAGGTTGTGTTGTTCTTGCTTTCGCTATGGCATATTGGATTTCAGATGGATTCACCATGTGGAAATAAATAATCGGGGGTAGCCTACCCCACCCTATCGAATAGGGGGGTTATTAGACCAAGATGACCCACGTCTCGCTGGGCTCCCCCACATGTAAACTTTTCAATTATTTCAAGAAAGGCACTAATTGACGCGAGCTGAGCAGGCGAGAAGCCAATGATGCTTCAATGGTACACCCACAATTAAAAACAGACTACCCCAATTTTTCTCCCCTAAGGCTAACCTCCAAAAATTTTTCAAATTTATTCCACCCCTGGGTAAAAATAACGCTTGACATTTTTGGTGAAATTTGATATAATAGTCAGATATATTTTGGAGAAATAAAATGACCGATCAACCAGCTTTAGTTACGCAAATTGCCCCCGAAGCACTTTCTGTGGCTGAAGCTTACCTGAAATCCATGAACATAGCAGACACTGCAGGAGACCTGGGCATCAGTGAGCAAGAAGTAACAACGTACCTTGCCAAAAAAGAAGTCAAGAGGTATGTTGATACAGTCTTTATGGATGTAGGATATCGTAATAAGTTTAAACTTGCCTCGGCTTTAGATGGCATAATTGAACAAAAACTGGAAGAACTTGACGAGTCAGAAATGGGCTCTAATAAAGATATAGCAGACTTGCTGGCTTTAGCCCACAAGATGCGTATGGAAGAACTAAAGGCTCAAACCGAGCTAGTAAAGGCGGAACATAGCCAAATAAAACAACAAACAAATGTACAGATCAATGAGACCCCTTTCGGATCTGGCAATTACGGAGAGCTGATGCAAAAGCTTTTAAAAGAGGGATGATATTTTGTCGGAAACAACAAATGAAATACTAGCACAGCTAGGTAGATTAGAACAACGATGTGATGAAGGATGCGGGTCCTCAAAGAAAGTACCCGCAGGCATTATACTTGCCTTACTGGTACAAACATTTACAGTTATATGGTGGGCAGCGGGGGTTCACCAAGACCTCAGACAGTTACAGCAAGAACCTTATGTCGTCGAGACTGAGGTTCAGAACTTTATAGCTGCCCGTGAGAAAGTATATATGGAAATGGACAACAAGCGACACTTAGATATTACCGAAAGAGTAGTGCGCATTGAAAGTTCATTTTTGTTCATCGAAAAGGCTCTAACACGTATAGAGAAGAAATTGATGCTAATAGGAACAGAAGCAGTTAAATGAAAATAACTACGGACGAGAAGAACTGGCTAGACAGTCTAGCTGCTATATGCGAAGAACACTTAGACTATTGTGCAGATAAAGATCTGGAAATAGAAGACGAAGGTGTGTCTAACTTATGCAATGGACTTCTTTTCACGTACGGACATTTAAGCTTCACAGAGGTTCAGAGACCTACCCTACACTAAGGATAATCGGGGATTCTTAGCGTTGGTAGTGCTCTGACATTAAACAAAAAAGGAAAACATGGCAATAGTAACACGAATTGGTAAAGGCATAGAGCTATCTCATGCCGAAATGGACAATAACTTTAGTGAGTTAAACGATAGATCACTATCTAATTGGTCAGAGGACTCAGCAGGTAATTTAGTTCCTTCAGGAGACGACACACTCACTATAGGAACAGCCTCTAAGAAAGTAAAAGACCTTTTCGTATCAACTAACTCCCTATTTATTGGAGATGAGCATAAGATTGCCATTACTTCTGCAGGAGAGGTTAGGATTGCTAAGAAGGTGTCGGGAGTCACCCCTGCAGGAATCTTAGCGGACTCTAGAGTAGTACCAGGTACGTACCCGGACGAAAATTACCTGATTGCTGCACTAACCGCGTACTACCCAGGAGATCCATTATGTGACCCTGCGGACGCTTCATATAACCCTGCTCTATATCATTGGACTGAGTTCCTAACTGATATTGGCTTCTCCGACATAGCTACTCCTAGTATGTACTCCGAAACAGACTTTGTAGACGATGAAGGCGGGAAAGGTCCTGCTGGAAATGACGGAGCTACAGGAAGTGCTGGTCCTGCTGGTCCTACCGGTCCTACCGGTCCTGCTGGAAATGACGGGGCTACCGGTCCTGCTGGAAGTGACGGAGCTACCGGTCCTGCTGGAAATGACGGGGCTACCGGTCCTGCTGGAGCTACCGGTCCTGCTGGAAATGACGGGGCTACCGGAGCTACCGGTCCTGCTGGAAGTGACGGGGCTACCGGTCCTG
>JABIFG010000156.1 GCA_018650795.1 Fidelibacterota bacterium | reverse complement strand
GATATAGCTGGCACTTACACCGTTACACAGGTTGAAATTGATGATAGCTTAGGTAACACACTGCGCCTTACAACTGATGATCTATCAGCTCTAGGGTATGACACCAGTTTTGAAATTGTAGGGGGTGCTATCAGTGCAAGCTTACCGTGACTTCTTGAGTTCTCATTGACAGATACGGTCAATTTATCAAGTCAGTCATATATTGATATCTCCACATGAAACTGAATGCCAAAAAGAAAATCATCATTCAACACAATCTATGACCATTTCAAGTCGCAACGAGAGACACACAATCAGCTCAGAGGCTCCCTGCTTTGTTGAAAAGTCGAGGCAGGGGGTCGTCTATCTAGGCCGCGAAGCTCTGAGTAAGAGGGCGCTATTAGCCGACACCAGTATCTTGCAGCACGCCTCGAAGAGGCTGCAGTACCCTCTAAATCGGCCACAACAGCCCTCAGCAGGAAGTCTCCGGGGCTTGTGTGATGGTGGCTCAGAGAAATCCTGTACAGAGCCTCTATACAGAGACCAAAGGGGCGATCGATTCCGAAAGTCCCATGCTCCCCCAAAATACAAAAAAGCCAATCTAAAAAGATCAGCTTTTTCATGGTGTTGCATATGGTGGGCCTACTTGCCCTCGAATAACCGCCCTAACCATCTGATATAACAGATTTATAGTATATTGGATATCTTGCGATACCCCCAATAATACCCCTGTTTGCTCAATCTACCCCTCAATTCATCCCGTTTTCAGAGTACCATTACAGGCCCTGATTATCACCCCTGTTACGCTCCTGCTGGGCAAACATGGGGCTGTCATTGATTGTGGAGCTGGCAATTTTTTCAGCGTATAAGCCTTCGACATCGGCGAGGATTTGGGCATTTTTTGAGAGGCTCTCAATGGTGCATCCGAGGGCCGTTAGATCAAGATTAGCGCCAGCCGCTAACTCTTCAGAGGTGGAGCTGAGGTAAACCAGCTCACCTATAATTCTGAGGGTGTTGAGGGTTTCTTGTTGCTGGTTTTGGGCTGCCCTCTTCATCTCCCACATTTGCTCTATTTGCTTGGGTGTCCGCACATCTCCACGGAAGAGGCGGTGTGGGCTTTCGATTAAGGTATTGATTCCGGTAGTCATTAGGTATCTCCATTGTATGGTGGGGGAGCGTGACAAACGGCCAGTGCCGCCCTTCATCCTTACGGACTGAAGTCTCCCCCGTTAAGGGTGTTCAATGAAGATTCGCTGGAAGGGTTGTCACGCCCTATGATTGAGAACATATCCCCTGTTTTCTGGGTTGCTGAGAAAAGGGGATCTTGCTGGACAGAAAAAACGGGCCTGCATATTCGGGACGGCCTTCCAGCACCCCCCCATAGGGGCACAGAGAAGGGGTTAAAGATTGGCTTTTGTTCTTTAGTATCTTAGCCTTACGCCCTGCATATACAGATAATGATAGTGGAGGGTGGGGGCATGTCAGGGGCGGTGGTGGTGCTGACTTTTCAGCGCCTTTCAAGATTGGATATGGTATGGCTTTCTTTATGGCTTTCTCTAAATAGGAATCATTCTCATTAAGAGTAGCCCACCTGTTACGCTATTTTCTGGTGTTTTTTGTGTGTTGTTATTATTGCTTTAAATCAGTAATTTGCATGTTGCTGGGTGTTTTTCTGCTGGTTATATTGCCCCAATAGCAGGGTAGGGGCGACCAATTGGTCGCCTGCCCTCCTGCACCGCCCCACCTAAGCAGGGCGGGGATGGGCTACAGGGTAACCGTCTCAGGTTGCATGGTTTGATCTTGCTCAGAATTTAACCTTCCATCCCTCACAAGCTCAGTCAGCCGCATAATCTCATTGCGCGGCAGTCCGGTAGACTTAAGCTGGGCATACGTTGAGAGGCCCAGATTGCCACGTCTAACCAGCTCAGGCGCTGGAGTATAGGATCGGACGGCCTTATCCCCGAAAACGCGTCGTATCTCGGCTAGAGTGACGATTAGGCAGCGTGTGCCGCTTCTGGCTGTCTTGAGGTGAAAGCCGTTGTTGTCGCTGCTCCCAGCCTTTCTGAGCCATATATCCAGTAGACGCTCTCCAGTGTCATTATCGTAAGCGGTTAACTGTTCCCTGATTTCTTTGGAGCGCAGCACAACGACAGTTCCGCCCATTGGGTAGCCGACAGAGACAACAAGATCCGCAGAAAATTTATCTTGCAGAATTAGCTTGAGCCAACCATCTACCTCAAAGAGCATATCAGTCAACTGACGACTGCGGAACTTCTCGTCAACCCTGTACGGTATACCTCTATGGTAGAGAATCCGGTCTATGTGGTGTTGGACCTGTTCAGGGGTGTCACGAGGCATGGTATGCCCGTAGTCGGTTAAACCGATTGCTTGATACATAGGGTGGGCAAAATCAGCATGTCCCTCTGCGATCTCTGAACGCTCCAAATCAGTTGGGTAGTCGTTCAGGTTGTTCATTGGATACCCCCTACCATTGCTGGTTGGGTATTGATTCGGATAAACCATCCATTGGTTTCGGAGAGATAGAAACCGTCACCAACAGAACCACCGAAGCGATCATGTAAGCAATATGAAGGGGTAGGATGGCTTACCATGAATTCACTGTTGCTGTGCATGTCGTTGGCTGATTTTCCTCCTGTGTAACTTGTTGATTGTTGGCTTATGGCACTCTCTGGACTGTCGCTGTGCATGTCCTGCTTACTGTTGTAGGTGCAGTCAGTGGACTGTCGCTGTGCGTGTCGAAGTTTTGTTTTTTCTCGGTGTTCAGGAACCTCAAAAATCTTTTCCCCCTCCTTCCATTGAGTGAACTCTTTTGTTGCTGATCTGTGCTTCTCGTCGGCAAGATATGTGATCCGCAGTTTTCGTGCTTCTCGCTGAATCCATACCTCTGGCTCTGCGATTTCGATAAACCCCTTTTCTACAAGCCCCCTGAATGTTCTTGCTGCAACACGATCACCAACCTTGAGAACTTCCTTAATGCGACTATGAGCAAATTGCAGACGACCATTGCAGTGCCCGTCATGGTTAATAGACATGGATATGGCTATTTGCATTTCAAACAAGAGTGCCTTTTCAAGACCATTGCAAGATTTCCAAGCGTCTGACTCCCATACTCGTTGGGGGAGAGTCGCATACTTGTTGCCCGGATAGTCGGCCCACATTGCCTTGTGGTCACCGGGGCGTTTTCCTTTTCTTGTCGCGCCCATTACGCCGCCTCCCCACGCTGCTCAATCTTCTGATTAACCCAGTCAATGATTTCACTCTCTAACCACGCCACGGACTGAGTGGATAGCCTCACTTGGCGCGGGAATCGTCCTTCACTTATTAAGCGATAAATAGATGAGGCTGAAAGAGAGGTCGCCCCTTTTACTTCTGCCATTTTGAGGAGGCGGGGCCACTGAGAGGATAGTGTATTGTCCTGTGGGGACTGAGTAGTACAAATAGACATTGGTAACGCTCCTTGCGTTTAATTAGGAGCTACGTATTCAATGCCTGATTTCAGTCCATAAATATCCGTGAATGTAGGGGGGTGTTCTCTATTTAGGCGCCTTATTTTTACGTTAAGCAGTTGATTTTTAGTTAATTAAATATAGGGGGCTATTCTTTTGCTCTACGCCCCTTGGGTGCTTTATCTGGCCTGATAATCGATGCCCCTTGCGCTGCTTTGTCGGCTGAAAACCCTTCATTTCTCAACCAGTCAGCTACGTTTGAGTTGGTGGGGCATGTGTCCGCCTCGGATAATGTGGCA
Source organism: Fidelibacterota bacterium (assembly GCA_018650795.1). GTDB lineage: Bacteria > Fidelibacterota > UBA8477 > UBA8477 > JABMPR01 > JABMPR01. The sequence continues at coordinate 3,597 of JABIFG010000156.1, read as the reverse complement.
TTTTTCCAAAAAGTTTCAGCAGCAGTGTTGAGCAGCTGCAATTCACTAGAGCGATAATCATGCTCCCTGCTTATCTCTGGTAATAGTCCGTTGATTCCGTCATGCAGTCGCCCACTGATATCCGCGACTCTCGTTGCTGCCTCTTCAAAAGCGTATTTCTCTGTTCGGCTCCCCTGTTGTGCTGCTTTGATTGCCTCTGCTTTGAATGAAGCAGCCTGATCTTCAAGTTCCATTTGTATTTGTACTGCTGCCTCAGCAAGATACCTCTCTACCTTAAATGCTGGGTGGTGCTGCCGATCATAATTTAACAACCACTGATAACGCCCCTCTGGAGCCATATTGTTCCAGTCGGCGGGGTTAATCATCTCCTGCTGTAGATCGAGTTTACTGGTTGCCGTATTGGGTAATTGGTCGAGCTTCTTATTGAGGTGTGGCCTAAACACTTCACTCATTAAATGGGGGGCTTGAATTGTCACGCTCAAAATCTCCTATGCCTGTTTTAAATTAACTACGTTGTCTGCCGCGGGCATCTCCACCCCATCCCGCAACTGATCAAGATAATCGGCCCACCATTGCAACATCCGGCGGCGCTGATCAAGATATTTTGCCCGGTTGTAAACGCCCTTTACTCCCTGCGTCTTGTGGGCCAATTGCATTTCTACCCACCGCTCATCCCAATTGTTGTCATTAGCCGAGGATGAAAAAGTTGTCCTGAATCCATGAGGCACCATTTCTTCCTTTGTGTAGCCGAGTCGCCGAAGTGAAGCATTAATTGTATTTTCACTCATGGGGCGCTTGCTGCTTCTAATCGAAGGGAACACATAGCTGTCTTCTCCCCTGTCGGTCAGCGGTTGGATTGTTTTCAATAATGCTATAGCTTGCTGGGCGAGGGGGAGAAGGTGGTCTCTTCGCTTTTTCATTTTATGGGCTGGTATTGATATCAGTGCATTTTCAATGTCGATTTCTCCCCATGTGAGTTTTCTCAACTCTCCGGGTCTCAGTGCAAACAGGGCGGATAGCTTCAGTGCTACCTCCACAATTATCGTCCCTTCAAAGGAGTCTATTGCCTTCATGAGCACCCCGATTTTATTGGGATCAGTGATTGCAGGGAATGATTCAGGGATGTTGGGTTTCAATGCACCCTGTAAATCCTGAGTAGGGTCTCTCTCTGCTCTGCCAGTGGCTACGGCATACCTGAATACTTGGCTTGCTAATCCTTTTACACGGTGTGCCATATCCACTACTCCACGGCTCTCCATCCTCCTTAGAGCCGCGAGGATTAACGGTGCTGTTATCTCGTCCATCTTCATATTTCCAATATAAGGGAACAGGTTGTTTTTGAGTCGCTCTCGGCTCTTTTTGGCATATCCCAGAGACCATTTTGAATTGTTCATCTCCAGCCACTCAAGCGTGACCTCCCTAAAGCTGCCAGCCTCACTACGGGCGGCCCTCTCAATCTGTTTCATTGCTGAAGGATCGATACCGTTTGCCACCATCTCCCGTGCCTTGTCTCTTCGCTTTCTGGCTTCTTTTAGTGATACGGCTGGGTATACTCCGATTGAGTAGCTTTTCTCTCTATCATTGAAACGGTACTTCATCCGCCATAGCTTGCTTCCGTTTGGCGCGACGTGAAGGAATAGTCCGCCGCCGTCGGACAGTTTAAAAGGCTTCTCCCGTGGTTTCTCTGCTTTGATTTTTGTATTTGAAAGTGCCATCTCATTAATCTCCGTAAATTTGTTTGAGTCCGGTTGGTCCCAGTTGCAATCGCTAACGGTTTCACGCTCGATTGTCAACAAATAGTCTGGCCAGATCATTTTGACTGCTGAAAATAGGGGTATCGCCCATTTTTAAAGTCACGATACCCCCCAAAATACCCCTGTTTGTGGGGGTATGCAGTGCGTTTAGTTGGGATGAGTTGAGAAGGTAGAAGGCACAAAAAACCCCGTAAAACATAGTCTTACAGGGTTGATTGAGGTTGGTTGGGAAGGGTAGTTGGTGGGCCTACTTGGACTTGAACCAAGGACCAAGGGATTATGAGCACAACGAGGTCAAAAACGAAGTCTCTCGAAGTCCAAGAATCGTAAGAAGAACCCAGACGCCCTCGCCGAAGTCGATCCCCAAACCGAAGAATAGCCGAAGTTCCAGAGGTGGGGAGGGGGGGCAAAATCGCAACTATCTCGAAGAACCGTAAGCAGTTCCCTCGCCGACGAATAGCCGAAGTCGGCACGAAAGTTCCTTTAACCCCAGCGGTCGGTGCTCACCTCCCCCCCCTCCAGAGTGCCACATTCTGCAGTGCGGAGCCGGGGCAGGGGGGTGGCCATGCCCAGCCCAAAAAAATCACAGAGGAGGGCAGAGTGGGCAGCTGTGCAGAGGTGTCGAGTGCCGCCTCCCCCTTCAACCAGAACGGTCGAAGGGAGTCTGGAGAAGGGTGCGACGATGTCGACGGAAATATTACTCGTTGGCGGCTTTCCGGATTGCCTCCCCAGCGGAATTGCTTGCGGCAGACAAAGTAGAGGGTGCCAAGTGGGCGTAGCGGGTTGTGACGTCTGGCGAACTGTGTCCCAATAGCTGCTGCACCTCATAGAGAGTGCGACCACTGTTTATGCACATGCTGGCGAAAGAGTGTCTAAGCGAATGCATAGTGACGTGCTCTGGGAGGGAGGCCTTCTCTCTAATGCGGTTCCAGACCTTGTGGACCCATTTTAGAGGCTCTCCTGTCTTTTGGTTGATGAATAGGTACTTACTATTTCCTCTGGTTTGCAGTCCCTCCAGAATAGAGATGGCCTCGTCATTGAGGTAGACTGTTCTACGCTTGGCGGATTTGCTGTTCTCCATCGGAATAGTCAGTAGTTGCTTCTCTGCGTCGTAGTGCTCCCAGCGTGCTCTAGTCAGTTCGTTTAGTCGACAACCTGTGGCGAGTAGTGCCAACACCAATTGACCCACCATTCCTTTCTGGTGTGACTTGCAAACAGTAACCAACCGACCGATCTCTTCTGACGATAGATAGTATTCCCGCTTGTTGTCTAGGTTGAATGGCTTGACCGACGCGATAGGGTTGACTTGGATAATGCTCCAATCTACAGCTAGATTTGCCATTCGTTTTAGGAGCTTTAGATGGTGGTCCGCAGTTGCACCCGACAAGCCCTCCTTTTCCAGCAGAGAGGCATGGAAGTCAGTAACTGATTTTCGAGACAACAGGTCCATTCGAGTGTTCCCGAAAACAGAGGATATTCGGTTGTTCCACATTTGGGAGTCCTTGGAGGCTGTCCTTTTCCTAGAACGTGCGTAGGGTTCGTAGTGCTGGGTAAAGAATTCTCCACAGGTGGGGATACCTTTACGTTGATTGGACTCTGCTCTGGGGTCGTAGCCGTCGGCGATGCGAGATCGTAGATCTCTGGCTTTGGAGCGTGCATTTTTAAGAGAAATCTCCGCCACCCTTCCCAAGCGCTGATGAGCTGTGCATCCTGTGTGACTGGTGTATCTGAGGTAGTAGCTGTGGTTGTTGCTGCTATGTCTAGCTTGTATGTAGAGGCCAGGTTGATCCTGATCGACGTACTCTATCGATCGTCTGTCGGATGGGCACTCTAGCCCTTTGTC
>JABIFG010000155.1 GCA_018650795.1 Fidelibacterota bacterium | reverse complement strand
GTCTTCACGATCCAGAGGACTTTTATTTTACCGGTTAATGCAGCATGCTGTAGCTATGCAACCAATCTCATATCAAGAGATTGTCGAAAATCGTGAACACAAGATATAGGGGTTACTCACGTCATGTGCATAGCCCGCTAATCATATTATTTATTCCGTGTAAATAGAGAGGAATCTCTAATTAAAAAATAGTACTGAAAAAGATATTTATCATAAATTGTACATCAAAACTGTAGTGAAACAGGATCAATTTCACCTTTACTAACCAATGACTGAATCGAGGCATCCATGGTCATCATTCCCTCTGCACGCGCGGTCTGCATCACACTATGGAGCTGGTGGATCTTCTGTTCGCGAACCAGGTTGCGTACAGCGTTGTTGACCACCATAATTTCAAACGAAGCAACTCTGCCTTTCCCTTCCCGTTTACGGTGAAGGCGTTGTGTCATCACCATCCTTAATGCTTGTGAAAGCTGTGCACGTACCTGATCTTGCTGAGTGGGTGGAAAGACATCAATAATGCGATTAATTGTACTGGGAGCACCATTGGTATGAAGAGTCCCAAAAACCAGATGCCCGGTCTCAGCAGCTGTCAGCGCAAGTTGTATAGTCTCCAGATCACGCATCTCCCCTACCAGAATCACATCCGGGTCTTCACGTAGAGAGGCACGCAGTGCGCGGGAAAACGAGATGGTATCCCTTCCCACTTCGCGTTGAGAGACGATACTCCGCTTGTTAGGGTGAATGAACTCTATCGGGTCTTCAATGGTGATGATATTGGCCTGTCGCTCACCATTAATCTTATCAATCATCGCCGCAAGTGAGGTTGATTTGCCCGATCCGGTCGGTCCTGTTACCAGAATCAACCCATTCTCTGACTCCGAGATCTGGTGGACAATTTCAGGTAGCCCCAACAGCTCCATAGAGGGAATTTCAGTATCAATTTTTCGCATCACCACCGCAAGACCTGTCGAGATATGGTAGAAGTTTGCACGATAACGATAACTTCCAATTTCGATTGCAAGATCAGCATCCTTCTGCTGCTGAAACTCATCCAGCATTCCAACCTGCTGCAGTTGTTGGTTGACAAAACTCTCTAGCTGCGCTGCCTCAGTTTGATCCTCATCAAAGGTGATAATCTCTCCATCTACACGGATCGAAATCGGCTTATCTGAGTGAATATGTAAATCCGAAAGTGCATACTGTTCTGTATAGTTTGCGATCTTCTGTTGTAGATTCAATTTTCAACTCCTATGATAGACAAAAACATCACTAACAATTACACCCCAAAGATAACCATACCATGAACCAGACTGGTTTCACTCTTGTTGAACTACTGATCACTATTGCAATTGCCGGTATTCTGGCAGCCTCAGGGGTTGTCGGTTATCAGAACTATTTGGATGAGGTCAGAAATTTCGATGCAGAGAACGGGGTACGTGCAATCTATCTGGCCCAGCTTGACTATCGGGCAGATACAGGGGGATTCTGGCCCACTCCTGGAGGTAACGCGTGTGCCCAATCAGACTGCACCAGTGAGATTAATGCGAACCTCTTTAATGGCGTAGATACCCTTCGGATCGACAGTCCATTTGAGTTCATTCTGACCTCAGCACCTGCAGCAGCCGCTTCGCCATCTTCTTATAACGCCTGCGCCCACAATACAGTGACCGGACAGGTTTATCTCATTAACCAGAATAATCAACTCACAGAACCGGATAGCTGTCCCTAGGTAGGTAAATCAACTTCAGGCACCGCTAATATTAGAGAGCACACTGTACACACTCCAAGCGCTGACCCACCCTTACTGAAGATCACACAATCACCCTACCCCGCTACTGCCGATGACTGAGGCTATAGGCATGAACGAGAGTAGACCCAATACGGACTCTGTATAGAGTTCCTAAAGCTCGCCTTTGAACTTCATATTATCTACCAGGATATGCTCCGTCCACCAGGTAATGAGGTAGATGAGCACATCATCTACTGGATGCTCGATGAGTATCTCCATCAAATTTATATGATATTTTTCATGCGCATCTCTTTCATCTTTTGTATGTGGTGACCCCACCCCCTCCAGCAGCATCTCCTCAACAATAAAATGGCTTTCAAATTGATAACCTGTCTGATTTATATCTTTGACAATATCTTCCTTCAGCCCCTTATTATATTGTGCAATAAGCCTGTTGATACTTATTATGATCTGATGGTGCTGATTATCAATTATCTGATTCCCAACACTATATTTGTCTTCATCCCATTCAATCGGTTGCATCGTTTTTACTCTTAAAGTTTGACCCAGGTCCTCACATAGTCCCGCCTGACTGTTCAGTGATAAATTTTTGGGTCAGCGCTTAGGGAACCTCTGAATAAGTCATGTGTAAATGCCTAACGCCCATAGCGCCCAATATCTTCGTTGCTCGACCTCGTTCCTCGGTTGAAAACCTTGCTAATAGCCTGCTACAAGGTGAATTGCGCTTGCGCAAGAGAAGGT
>JABIFG010000154.1 GCA_018650795.1 Fidelibacterota bacterium | reverse complement strand
GGGGAAACGCTGGTTATTACGTCCAGAATCATTGGATGGCGATTTGAGGTTGAGATAGAAGAAGGATAATTATGAAAGTAGCAACAATAGAAGCAGACACACTCCAGAAGCATATCCACCAACTAGGTGATGCTCTATCAAAACTTGAGAGCCAGATGAGCCGCTCCCCTAGTCTAGCCAGAATGTATGAGACTATTTTGGGAGATGCGTTTATAGCGAAGAATGCACTCCAGCAAGCCGTTAAGTCGGCGCATGAAGATGCACCTGTCTTCATCGTTGTGATAGACACGAAGTCACCCAATGTCGAGTTTGTAGAGATCGAGCAGAATGGTAAATCCATTAGCGTTCCAAGCAGATCACCGGAAGACAGTAGATACCGAGAGATCGGACCTCTCTATCTACCCTCCCCCCCGCCTATTCATGGGGAGTCGCTACCTAAACAGATTGAAAAACCATCATGGGATGACGCTCCCGAGTGGGCAGAGTGGCTCGCCAAAAACATGGATGGAGCATGGTATTGGTACAGAAAACGGCCTGTAGATATCGTGTGGACATGGTGCGGATCAAACAAGTCTGAACGAGCCAACACAGACTATATTCCTGAACAATGGAGAGAGACGCTTGAGTCACGCCCCGGAACAGAAGCGGAGGGATCAGCACAATGAGCCTATACCAATGCGAGGTATGCGGGTGCCTCGAAAATACAGCTCTGGCACCAAGCATGGTGTTTACGCACAAATGGTTCGACTGGACCGGTATCGAGGAGCGCAAGGGAAAGAAAGTCTGTAGCGCATGTGGCCCCAGCAAATACAGCGATGGAAGCCCCACCGAATACGGGGTGTGGCATGGTCGGTTCGATAGGAAATTCCTCCCCATGGGAATGTTCAAGACCAACAAAGAAGGGAACCTTGAGCATATTGAGACAGGGTCTACCGATATCTGTCAGTACGAAATAAAGGATGGTGTAAGTGAAAAACAACCAGAGTAAGGCACGCCAAATGATGGCTTTATCAGCATCTATTCACGTATTTAGCCATTCCATGCCTATGGATCCGAAAGCGTTCTTGGTGAAAAAGAACAATGACCGCCCATGGCTGAAAAAGAAAAAAGGACGATCATGATTGAGAATAAATTGCCGTACATCTTGGTCTGGCTGGACTGGTGCGTCTACTCATACTGGATCAGTCTGATTGTGATGCCCGTCATGTTTGGTGCCCATTACTTGCTGAGGAGTCCACATCCATCGGCTTCAGGGTTGTCATTAGCAATATTCGTTAGCGTATGCGCATGGGTGACCTTGAGCTGGATGCGACAAGGCTATGCTGTTGGATAAACCAAGGAAAGATATATGAACAGAGTATTTATAGACATGGACGGAGTCATAGTGGACTTCGACAAATACAAGAGAGAGCACGCTGTCGAAGGCGAGAGACTGGTCAAACAACAAGGCATCTACCTCAAGATGGAGCCAATACCGGGGGCGTTAGAGGCGGTACGTAGCGTGATCAGCATGGGGTATGACGTTTGGATAGCCACCAAGCCACCCACCGGCATGGCAGGTGCTTATGCAGACAAGGCAGAGTGGATATTTAGAACCCTGCCAGAACTAAAGCGCAAGATTATCATCACTCACGACAAGGGGCTGCTCGGTGATTCAGGAGACTATCTGCTGGACGATCGCCCTCACGCTGCCAACTGCGAGCAATTCAAAGTCTGGCTCATGCGTTTTATCGACGGATTTCATTGGGAGCAGGCACTCACGATCCTGCGCAAGAACCAGCCCAACAACTAAGCTCTTTTTGAATGTTTTGATGAAACAGTCTTGTTCCGCTGGACATTAACAAATTAACGTATATTGTACGTATATATAGCAAGCCAAAAGGACTGATATGGAACAGCCAGAGACAACCACGGAGGGCACCATGAATAAAGAGCACCGAGGATACCACCACACCGGAGAGGCTTGGTATGCAAGCGCAAGCCTGAAGGGTCAAGAATACACTGACAACATCACGGTTGGGTTCTATCCCCCAGACGGCAATACAAAAGGAGAGTTCTCCATTGAATGGGTAACCATAGCGTTCAAGCCCACACCTATACTGAGATCTTATGATGACAGCTGGAAAGCCCTCCAGCACTGCACTGATCTGATCGAGAAGATGGCAGAGGTGGACAACCAGAACATCACCCCGAAAGAGTTCTGCAAGATACTAGATGGTCTTGGATTTAAAGATTTAACAAAACGGAAGATAGACAGATGATCGATACGACAGTAGCTGAAATGCCGGTAGCTGTTGACACCAGAAGGTGCCCCGGATGCGGCTTACTCATCGATCAAGATCTGATCATTTATAGCAAGACCAATTACGACTGTCCAAAATGTGGGAAGTTCAAACAAAGTGAATTTAAGCCCATAAAAATCAAACCACGATAGAAAGCATGAGGTAGCTACCCGCCGTAACGTAAAAATGGAAGGGAAAAGAATCAATGACAAGCAAGAGAAAGCTAAGTAAAGGACATTTCACCGAAGAGCAGCGGGACGACATTTGCACAGGTCACCTATGCCCCGTTTGCTTTGGCAATGACCTCAAGAAAACAGAGTGCGATGATGACGGCATTAATGCCGCTGGATATGAGTGCAGGAGATGCGGAGAAGATTGGGATGGGTATTGATGTGAACTTACAAGACAAAACCAACGCAGAACTCAACAGAATGGTTGCTAAGTTACAGGGCTGGGTTGACTGGCCCGTCAAGTTAGAAGGAAATGAGATACAAAACTCATGGTGCCTTGATCCTGAGAACATAAAATCTGGGGATGAAAGCACAATGCTAAAGAAGCATTACGACCCCTGCACCAACGGGCAGCAGTCAATGGATTTGTTGGAGAAATATAGTATCTACTTGGAACCGTTTTGGATAACGAGTAACAACGTACCTTGGATAGCTTTATGTGAAAAAGCGACAGAGATAGATTGGCAAGAAGCAGACACACCAAAGCGAGCAATTGTAATGGCGGCGATTGCGTATCTGAGTGAAGGAAAAGAGTGATGGAGATAAACAAAATGAACATTATAAGTAGTAGTTGTGGGAATGCCGAGTAAAGACCGGCCCTTACCCGATTATTTTTATTTAATTTTAACTGAGGATTTAACATGTTTAAAACAGAAATCACGACAGACTTAAAAGACCCTAAAAAGTCATTCGATGAACTGGCGTTAGCTCGATGCTGCGTAATGGCAACTGAGAGCTTGGACCCTGATGAGTTTAGTGCATTCATGTTGGCGCACAATTCATTAGTAGAGAGAAGGAAGCTTCAAAATGAATTGATTGACTAACGACCACAGTAACCGGAGAAAAATTACGGCTTTGTTAGGCGATTTTACAGAGGATAATAGAATGATTGAACCAAAAAACCTTGTGGTAGGAAACAGATACATAGGTGCTACCGGAAATATATTTTTACATTTTAGAGCGTATGGGCCAAACATTGCTTGCTTCAAGCGAGAGCATGACGGTATGAAGCACTTTGGGCGAGAATTTATAGAATTTGATCACGGTAAAATTATGCTAAAAATTGAAATTCTGCCAGAAGATAAAATTTGCCTGATATGTAAAGACGATTATGGGGATATTGCGGAAGAGTGTTTTATTGCAGGGGTTTGCCCAGATTGTATGGACTCAAACAGCTCTGAAGAG
>JABIFG010000153.1 GCA_018650795.1 Fidelibacterota bacterium | reverse complement strand
TATACTACAATCCTGTTCCAGTTTCTGACGACGCTTTGACCTGGTCATGCGACCCAAATATAGGCTCCATCTCCAGTACCGGTCTATTTTCAGCAGGTTCGACAGAAGCAGAAGGGCATATTTATGCCACTCATGGTGACATCCACGATACGACCCTGATTCACATTACTGATATTGCCACGTTGATACTTCAGCCTGATCCTGTGGTGCTTCAAATAGGTGAATCGCAAATGATTAGCGCTCAGGCCAAAGATGCCTTTGGTAACAATTTGCAAGTAGAACCTGAGGCCTACACCTGGTGGGTCTCCCCTGAGCTGGCATCTATTTCTAACTCAGGTTTGGTCGCTGCAGAAAACATTGGTAGCGGTACCATTGAGGCAACTTTTCATGAGCTTACTGCCAGCATTCCTCTCATAGTCGGTAGTTCCACCTCCGTACTGGTGGACAATTTTAATACAACCAGCAACTACACGCTAAGTGGAGCAGTAATTAACCTTTCAGCTTGCAGTTTTAACGTGGATACAGAGCAATTTGTATCAGCTCCCACTTCTGGGAAACTGAATTATAGTCTGACAACCGGTGGCACCAGCGTACTTTACATGAATTGCAATATACCGATCTCTGGCACACCTGAATCCGTATCAATCCAGGTTTATGGTGACAACTCAGCTCACTGGATTCGAGGGGAATTCAAAAACTCCAACAATGAGAAATTTGTCCTGAATTTTACGGATGCATCTCCTGGGATAAACTGGGATAATGAGTGGAGAGAAATCACTGTACTACTCTCAGAAGCGGTTCCTCACTGGGGAAATTCAAATGCAATCCTGAGCTTTCCCATCACGTGGACAAAAATTTACCTCGCCGAGACTGATGATAATAATAAGGACTCTGGTAGCCTCTACTTCGATGATTTCAGAGTGAATTTTATTACCAGTGGGATCAAGGGTACTCCACAAATCAGTCCTAAAATGTTTCATTTGGAGGATCATTTCCCCAACCCCTTCAACGCCAGTACCCGCTTCCGCTTTAGTATTCAGGAACCAGGGATTCTCGAATTGCGGCTTTACAGCCTGGATGGTCGGGAAGTGGATAGTCTGAAACAGGAAGCCCGACCCGGCAGCCTTATCCTTAATTGGGAAGCAAACAACCTTCCCAGTGGTGTTTACTTGTTTAAAGCGACACTGGGTAATCAAGAAATTTCAGGCAAGTGCCTATTGGTGAAATAATTGAGTTGATCAGGGTACTGCGAATTAACCAGTCAGGAATGGCTAAGGTCTTGACGCGTTTTAAATGAAGTAATGTTTGCTAATCAGACTGGGGTGTAAAAGTTTTACTCATCCTATAGTGGGGTATACCAACTTCCTCAAATTCGTCACCCACAATTGTATAGCCCATATTCAGATAAAATCCATGAGCAGTAATCCGGGCATGCAGCAAAAAGACCTGAAAACCAAGGTTGAGTAAATATGCTTCAAAGGCCATAAAGAGTCTCTTACCAACACCCTGGTTCTGGTAACCCTCGGCAACAACCATTTGTTTGATCCGCACTTCATGGGTGGCAGTCGGAATGCCAATGACACTTGAGACCAATTCACCACTTTCATCAAAAGCACCAAAATGATAATAACGAGACTCCTCGCTTAAATCGTCATAGGAGCCATCAAAAAGATCCATACCTAATGGTTCCCTGAGTATCTGATGTCTTAATTTCAGCGATGCATCATAAGCATCGGATCCATGTTGAATCAAACAATATTCCACACTTAGCCCTCTAAAAAATTTTCGGGCAAGTTAGCACAGGACTGAAAGCCTTCAAAATACTGTCCCATATGAAATCCATCCATTAGAGAGTGGTGTGCTTCGACTGAAATTGGCATATTTTTCAACCCCTGTGAGCTAGTATATTTCCCAAATACTATCTTGGGGATACTATCACCAATCCCATGGTTTCTGGGGTGACTCAGTCCACGAAAATGTACCCATGGAATCACAGAGTAATGTACCTGTGCCAGGTTATGATCTTGGTCGTCAAGAAGGCTTTCAGGCTGACGACAGTTGTCAATTTGTTCCAGTACGTGGGCTTCAAATGCCTTGAAGGAAGTCAAGTAATCGAAATAGCAAAAAGTGAATACTTCATTTTCCTTCAGCACGGTTGAGCCGGCCGATATTTTGGCATAATCCACAACCCGATCATCCACAATCCGGTAACGAAACTCTTTAATTTTATTTACCTGAAGTTGCGAAATGTACAGGTAGGCTGCAAAAAAGGAGTGACCGCGAGCCTGAGTATACTCAAGCAATTTGCTGACCTCAACATCGGCTGTTAAGCCGAAAAATGGGTTATCATAATTTTTGAAAAATTGGAACTGTTCTTTCCGTTCCCATTGTTCAATATCAATGATCTGGAAGTCTGACATGAGCCCCTCTGAAATTTATTTCCTGGGTGTAAATAGGTCGGTAATACTGCCAGCTACGATTTCAGCTGCATTACCAACAGATTCTGAAAGACTCGGATGAGGATGAATAATAAGAGCGATATCTTCTGCATCAGCTCCCATCTCCATGGCCAGAACCGCTTCGGCAATAAGATCACCAGCATTGGTTCCAACAATACTCATTCCAATCAATTTGCCAGTCTCCTTGTCGAACAGAGCTTTGGAGAAACCCTCGGTGCGACCCAGGGCCAGCGCACGACCACTGGCAGACCAGGGGAAGACACCCTTGTCATATTCTATCCCTTGCTCCATGGCCTGTGTTTCTGTCAGACCAGCCCAGGCAATTTCAGGATCAGTAAAAATAACCGCGGGAATAATGGAAACATCAAATGCTGCGGGTTGACCACAAATAACCTCAGCCGCCACCTTCCCCTCATGAGTTGCCTTATGAGCTAACATGGGATCACCAGTGATATCACCAATGGCATAAATATGAGGAACATTGGTTTGACGTTTATCATCGACTTTGATAAAGCCACGCTCATCAATATCCAGACCGATGGTTTCAAAGCCACTCCCAAAAGTGTTGGGACGACGACCGACGGCCACCAGGACCTTATCAACCTGTAGAGTCTCTGGACCTGATTTACCTTCAATGTTCACTTCCAGATAATCTGGCTGGGGTTGAATGCCCAGTACTTTGGTTCCAGTTTGAATAGAGGCGAAACTCTTCATTATTCTCTTTTCCAGGGGCTTGACCACATCAGGATCGGCACCAGGTAGGAGATTGGGCATGAACTCAACAACGGTGACTTTTGACCCCAGGGCTGAATAAATCGTTCCCATTTCAAGACCGATATAGCCACCACCGATAATGAGCAGGTTTTCCGGGATACCATCCAGATCTAATGCTGAGGTGGAATCCATGATACGAGGGTCTTCAGGGAAACCGGGAATCTTTGTGGGGTGAGAGCCAACAGCAATGATGGCGTCCTCAAAATTAACTTCCACAACCCCATCAACCTGAGTTACTTCAATACTTGTAGGGGATGTAAAGATACCTGAGCCAGTCACAACCTGCACTTTGCGGGCTTTAGCCAGAGCTGCAATGCCCTTGGTTAAGCGACCAACGACACGCTCGTTCTTCCATTGTTTTACTGCCTCAAGATCCCACTCAGGTTCTGGAAAAGTCAGTCCGAAGTTCTTCACTTCAGCACTTTCTGACTTCACACGTGCGAGATGGAGTAGGGCTTTGGATGGAATGCATCCTCTATTTAAGCAGACGCCACCCAGTGTTTTATCCTTATCAATGAGGATGACTGATTTACCCAGATCGGCTGCGCGAAAAGCAGCAGCATAACCTCCGGGGCCAGCACCGAGGACAACTACATCTGCATGAAGGGAATTAGACATGTAAAACTCCTGAAACTAAAATTATTTTTTGATCGCTTTCAATTCTTCAGCAATAAATTTTGTAAATCTGGCAGCGGCAGCACCATCTATAACCCTGTGGTCATAAGAAAGAGAGAATGGCAACATCAGACGTGGAAGAAACTCTGAGCCATCATATTCTGGTTTGATCTTGGATTTTGAAACACCCAGGATTGCGACCTGGGGTGGATTCACAATAGGCGAAAATCCCGTTCCACTAATTCCACCAAGGCTTGAGATGGAAAAGGTAGCTCCAACCAGTTCAGCGGGTTTGATTTTGCGATCACGCGTACGGGTGCTCACATCCACCAAGTCCACTGCGAGCTGACTCAAGTTCTTCTTGTCAACATCCCGAATAACTGGAACCATCAGACCTGCAGGTGTATCTACAGCAATTCCAAGATGGATGTATTTTTTATGAATCAGATTTTCACCTGAAGCATCCAGGGAGCTGTTAAAATCTGGGAATTCCTTAAGCGCATTCGCCACAGCCTTCATGATGAAAGGCAGAATCGAAAGCTTACCGCCATCTTTAGCAACAGCATGTTTGTGAATCTGCCTGTAAGCTTCCAGGTCAGTTATGTCAGTCTCATCATACTGGGTTACATGGGGAATCGTTTGCCAGGCCCGCTGTAAGTTTACTGCAGTAGCTCTACGAATTTTGCTCAGGTGAACTTTTTCGACCTCTCCCCATTGGCTGAAATCGATCTCAGGTTGAGCTGGTCGATTTAAACCTGTAGTGGGTGTCTCACTGAGGCGTCCCTTCACATAATTTTGGACATCCTCTTTGAGCACGCGAGCTTTTGGACCAGTTCCTTTCACCTGACTGAGATCGGCACCCAGTTCACGGGCAAACCTGCGAACGGACGGGCTGGCCGGTATAATACGACGCCTGGTAATAGGTACTTCAATGGGGGTTTTGGGCATTTCCTCTTCCATAGGAGGTACAGACGCTGCTTTTTTAACAGGTTTTTTCTCAGCCTTAGCTTCCTCTGGTACAGGAGCGGTCTCTGCTTCAGTTTCATCTGCATCAATGGTAGCCAGAATCGTATTGGTACTGACCTCGGAACCTGTCGTAATGCGAACATCTTTTATAGTTCCAGCGATCTCTGCTTCAATCTCCATAGAGGCTTTATCGCTTTCAAGGAGTACAAGAATATCACCAACATCGACATGATCACCCGGCTTGACGTTAATCTCGCCGACTTCAACACTATCAATGCCTTCACCAAGATCCGGTATGATTATTTCTTTAAGCATCTTCTTATTCCTGATTAGCTATTTGTCAACGTTTGACAGGGTTGTCTGAATCTGTTGAAATATCATATTTCTTGATTGCCTTGGCCACAACATCAGCTTTGACCACGCCCATTTTTTGCAGTTGAAAGAGTGCTGAAACAACGATAGAATAGCGATCAACCTCAAAGAACTTCCTTAGTTTTTCCCTGGATTCACTTCGGCCGAAACCATCGGTACCCAATGCGATAAACGGCTTATCAATAAATATGGAAATCTGCTCAGCAACCAGTTTGATGTAATCTGATGCGGCAATCACTGGACCGACTTTGTCCTGCATGAGCTCACAGGCGTAGGCTTTGCGGCCCTCCTGGGTAGGATGGAGGCGGTTCCAACGTTGTGCATCCTGGGCATCCAGTCTTAGCTCTGAATAACTTGTGACACTCCAGGTATCTGAGGTCACTTTAAATTCCTTTTTAAGCATGTCTGCAGCAGCTTGAACTTCGCCAAGGATGGCTCCTGAGCCCATCAACTGGACATGCATATCGGCTTTGGCCTTGCCTGTACTGGAAAGTTGGTACATCCCCTTAATAATACCTTCCTCGGCGTTCTTGGGCATGGCAGGATGAACGTAAGGTTCATTTTCCAGTGTGATATAATAGAATTCATCGATCTGGTCGTGCATCATGCATTTCATACCATGCTGAATAATAACCGCAATCTCGTAGGCGTAGGCCGGGTCATATGCTCGGCAGTTTGGTATGGTTGCAGCAGCCAGCAGACTATGTCCATCCTGATGTTGGAGACCTTCTCCATTCAAGGTGGTTCGGCCAGCAGTAGCTCCCAGGAGGAAACCTCGGGCACGAATATCACCAGCCAACCAGAACATGTCCCCTACCCTCTGAAATCCAAACATGGAGTAGTAGATGTAAAAAGGCATCATGTTGACACCATGGGTGCTATAGGATGTTGCGGCTGATACCCAGGAGCTTGAAGAGCCAGCTTCTGTGATACCCTCTTCTAAAATTTGACCTTTTATATCTTCACGATAATACAAGTATTGATCTGAATCCACAGGATCGTATAGCTGTCCCACACTGGAGTAGATACCCAGACTTCTGAACAGAGCTTCCATACCAAAGGTACGGGCTTCATCGGGTACAATAGGCACGACCCGCTTGCCCATGGTTTTGTCTTTTGTCAGCATTGATAAAATACGTACAAAAGCCATGGTTGTGGATTGTGCACGATCACCTGTGCCTTCCAGAGCAGCCTTAAAAGCTGACAATTCAGGGGTTTTGGTGGGCTCCGCAGAACTTCGACGGGCAGGGAAATGACCACCTAAAGCTTCACGACGTGCTTTTAAATATTTGACTTCTTCAGAATTTTCGTCTGGACGATAAAAGGGTGCCTTGGTGACCTCATCATCAGATATGGGGATTCCAAAACGGCTACGGAAAGCTTTTAATTCATTTTCATTCAGTTTTTTCTGACCGTGGGTAATATTTTTACCTTCACCGGCCTCACCCATTCCATAACCCTTAACAGTACTGGTCAGGATCACAGTAGGTTGATCCACATGGGCCAACGCTTCAGTATAAGCGGCATAGACCTTGGCAGGATCGTGTCCCCCACGTTTCAATTTTTCCAAGTCTTCATCACTGAGATGATTCACCATTTCCAGCAGCTCAGGATACGCCCCAAAGAAATGTTCTCGGATATACGCACCACCTTCTACGATGTACTTGAGGATATCCCCATCCACCACTTCTTCCATGCGTTTAGCCAAGATACCATTTTTGTCTTTCGCCAACAGTTCATCCCATTCAGAGCCCCAGATGACTTTGATGACGTTCCAACCGGCACCTCGGAAGGCACCTTCCAGCTCCTGGACGACCTTGCCGTTACCACGTACGGGACCATCCAGGCGCTGCATATTGCAATTTACCACAAAGATGAGGTTATCCAGTTTTTCGCGGGAAGCCAGGGTAATAGCTCCCAGAGATTCAGGCTCATCCATTTCACCATCACCGAGGAAAGCCCAGACTTTGCGATCACTCCTGGGAATCAGTTCACGATTTTCCATATAGCGCATAAAACGAGCTTGATAGATAGCCTGCAAGGGTCCCAGACCCATTGAAACGGTGGGAAACTGCCAGAAATTGGGCATCAGCCAGGGGTGTGGATATGATGATAAACCGCCTCCATCAGCCAATTCACGACGAAAATTTACCAGATCCTGTTCACTGAGACGACCCTCTAAAAAGGCGCGGGCGTAAATACCGGGAGATCCGTGACCTTGAAAATAGACAAGATCTCCACCAAACTCATCAGTGGCTGATCTGAAAAAATGATTGAAACCTATCTCAAGCAAGGTCGCTGAAGAGGCGAAGGTAGAGATGTGACCACCAATACCATCACTGACCTTATTAGCGCGAACGACCATGGCCATAGCATTCCAGCGAACAATAGATTTAATGCGACGTTCCATGTCTCGATCACCGGGGAATTGGGGTTGCTGTGATACGGGAATGGTATTCAGATAGGAGGTGTTGGGACTATAGGGTAGTCTCACACCATGCCGGCTGGCATAATCAATAAGTTCGTTGACGAGAAAATGGGCTCGATTTACGCCCTCTTCTTCAAAGACTGCAGCCAGAGAATCCAGCCACTCGCTGGTTTCCTGGGGATCAGTATCTTTATGAATGTTTACACTAGCCACGGCATACCTCAATAAATATTTGTATTTTTTTGAATGAAATCTGGGGGGATAATTCGGAGTAACTCATACTAACGTGACCATAATAGTCACAAATTATCAAGCTGCAACAGCAATCGCAATTTCTATTACACATTCTGTTCGGATTTTGTCTGATAATTATTGTCCCCACGATCATAATTGCCACCTTTGCAGGTGTGGATAATCTAATCCGAATTAGATGATCT
>JABIFG010000017.1 GCA_018650795.1 Fidelibacterota bacterium | reverse complement strand
TGCATATTCCGGCGAACGTGAACACTCAATCCGGCCATCGTGAACACCTGAGTCTACCCACGCATCACGAAGCTGGTTTTTAACCCAGGTGTTCACCATGGGTCAAGTCAGCACGTAGCTTTCGCATGGACTCACCTTCCAGTTCCAGGCGATGCGCATTGTGCATGAGACGGTCCAGGATGGCGTCTGCGAAGGTGTTATCGCCAATGCTGGCATACCAATCTGTGGTCGGTAGTTGGCTGATGACAATGGTCGATGTGGCGCCGTGACGGTCATCCATGATCTCCATCAGATCGTGCCGATGAGCGGCTTCCAGCGGCTCTAAACCCCAGTCATCGATGAGCAGCAACTGTGTGCTAGCCAGCAGTTTTAACAGCTTCTGGTAAGTCCCATCTGCCTTGGCCTGAGTCATCTCCAACAACAACCGGGACAGCCGGTAATATCGAGTGCTATAACCATTCAGGCATGCATTGTGCCCGACAGCACAGCCGAGATAAGTTTTGCCGCTACCGCAGGGACCTGTGACCAATAGGTTTTGAGCTTTATCGAGCCAGCCCGTTTGCGCCAACTGTGCTATCTGATCTTTCTTGATGTTACGTTGATGCTGGTAGTCGATGTCCTGGATATTAGCCATCAGTTTGAACCGGGCAAGACGGATTAATCTCGCCTGCTTGTTCTGATCCCGGTTTAGCAGCTCATGATCAACCAGCAGGCTGAGGCGCTCAGTAAAAGCGAGTTCTTCATAAGTGCTGACCTGCTCAAGTTGTAACTGCAAGGCATCGGCCATCGCGCCAAGTCTGAGCTTACGTAACTGGATGGGTAGGTTGGTATCTATCATCGTTTTTCCTGTTTAGTGGAAGTGTTGAGGGCCACGAACGTTGTCGTGATCCTGGGGCAGTTCAACCACGGGGCTGAACTGTTCGGGTAGTTGATCTCGATTGCTTTTCAAGATCGACGTGATGTGTTTTAGCCGCACCAGATCATTGTTGTTGGCGATTCTGCAGGCAGCATCCAGGCGCGTAGATGGATATTTTTTGTTGAGATTTAGCAGCCCCAGACAAGCCCGATAGGCTTGTTCTGGATGATCTTTAATCTCAATTTGGCGACTGACCCAGCGCTTCACATCAGGACCCACTTTTTCTGCCCAGCTAACCAGCCGTTCCGGTGTCCATGCCTGATGTTTTTGATGTCGCTTGGGCATGTGTGCTTCGGTCGTGGTCATGCCCGCTCTAAAGGCTCTTGGGTGCTGTGCAGCCTGATGTTGCGCGAAGTACACCGTGACCAGTCGATCACTCACGTGGAGCTCGATAGTCTCACCCACATACTCATGTGGCACCGAGTAGAAGTGATGTTCGTACTGCACGTGGTAATCGATATTGACCTTGGCGCTCTTGATATCGACATACTCATAGGGATGGCTTGGCAGCGGTCCCAATTCATTTTTATCAATGGCCTCGAACGCTTCACGACGATTGCCGGGTAGCTGCTTAAAAGGCTTTTCATTGAGTTCGATGAGCAGCGCTTTTATGCATTGGTTCACCTCTGCTAACGAGAAGAAGGTGTGGTGTCTCAGTCTCGCCATAATCCAGCGCTCAACAATCTGCACGGCGACCTCTGCCTTGGATTTATCTTTCGGCTTGTAGGGTCTGGCAGGTATAACGGCGATGCCATAGTGCTCTGCTAACTGTTGATAACTCGGGTTCAGGTCGGGATCATAGCGGCACGGTTTACTGACGGCGCTACGCAGGTTATCTGGCACAACAATCGCAGGCGTACCACCAAAGAACGTAAACATCCGACTATGGCTTGCCAGCCAATCAGATAACTTTTGACTCAGCGTTGCCTCTGCAAACGTGTAGTTGGATGCACCTAGCACCCCGACAAAGACCTGGCATTCTCGGATCTCTCCGGTGTGTGGATTAACGATCGGCATGGTGGGTCCACAGTAGTCAACAAAACACTTCTCACCGGCTTTATGCACCTGTCGCATTGAGCGCTTTTGTTGTTGACGCCAACGGCGATAGATCGCGCAGAACTGGGTGCGGCTATAGGCCCGGATGCCAAATTGATCCGCATACTCTTCCCAAAGTAACTGCAGGGTGACCCCTTTGTGTTTCAGTGATTGATGAACCTCAGCACAATCCGGTTGTTTGTAGCGTTCGGTGTTGGGATTGTTTGAGGTTGGGTAGAACAACTGCTGAAGTTGATTGTCATCAAGTTCGTCAGGCAAGGGCCAACCCAGACCCAGGGCTTCCGCCCTGGCCACGAGCTTTTGAATAAGGCCAATACTGGTTCTGGTGACGGCCTGTATCTGACGGATAGAAAGCCCGGCAGCGAGGCGTAGCCGAAGGATATCTCGAAGTTTGCGCATTGTGATTCTCGGTGTTGCCATGAGCGGCTCCCTGAAAAAAGGAGGCACCATAACAAAGTGAATATTTACAATGCGTTAGGTAGGAATCCGGCTTCGTGAACACCTAATCCGGAAAATCAGCCAAAGTGTTCACGATGGACCGGATTGGGTGTTCACGATGGAGCGGATTGGGTGTTCACGATAAAACGGATTTGGTGTTCACGATGACCGGAATATGCATCTCGCTTGCGCTCTATCTCCGAAGTAGATTGCATATATCAAAGTGATCACCGCTGGAATACCGATGAACAATGTCACTGCGAGTACGAATTTTGAAGCAGATTGTGTGTTTGAGTACGCGACAGTAGTTCCGGTCGCAATGTACGGTGATATTGCTTTGACTAAGAAAAGGACGAAGGGTATACACCAGGTATATTGAGTGCCGACTAAGTACAGGGCAATAGTGACCGTTGCAAGTACTGATGCAGCGATATAGCCCAGCTTCTTTGCTTCGCTATGATGCATAACACCCAGCTAAGCGGCGTAGTGAGTTGGCGCGCAGATTGCGGATGCAATATACGGTACAACTTGCTAAGTCCGAGCGACGGAGCCGAAGGCGGAATCGCGGCTTCAACTGCATGTCAGATGCCCTCACACTTGACCTAGAAAAACTTGAACTACAGTTGCTAGAACAATGAAAAGCAACGTGTATCCAAAACTGATTGCGCCGCTGAGAAAATATTTGGTCACTGCACCTCTATCAGAACGAAAAATGCGCGTGTTTGAATACATTGCCATCATGCCACAAACAGCACCAAGGGCACCTCCAATGAACACAAGGACAATTGGTAATCCGGCCCAAGTGTACTCGTACCATGCTATGGGCTCCACGATACCTATATCTTCTTCATCAATAGACACCTTGGGTATAGGGTCAATGAAAATGGAGGTCAGTTTGACGGTGTGGAGCTGGCCTTGGTCATCTCGTACTTCAAACTTTCCTCGCTTACCTTCTACCGGTTCTCCTTTCTGCAGTAACTTAGCCGAAAGCCATTTTGCGGGCCTTATAGTCAGATTCTTCGTTTGAAATTTCGCGTGGGGTACTGCTATGTCCATCTTTCATCCTTGAATATTTCCATATGCTTCTTAGTACACGTGCATCTAACACCTGGTTAAGCGTCACAGTAAGTTGGCGGGGATGTTTCGAAAGCAACATTCATGAAACTTACTGTGCCGGGCGGAGTGACCGAAGGGAACGGAGCGTATTTCAACCTCATGTTAGATGCATGCTTTCCTTAGCTGCGATGAAAGTAGCTTACCACCACTTTTACTAGGATTTTCGATTTAGTGGCTCACCCTTTAGGAAACATACGACTAGTAAGAAAGCCGTCGCTGCAAGTACCACCATTGCATAAATGTCATCATCTACAGGATGCTCAAAATAGAAGTATCCGCCAACCACCGTTCCAGTAACGATTGCGAAAACCAGCCAACCTTGCCAAGCAATTGGGAGTCCCCAGCCAAGTCCTACCTTTTTTGCCGGGAACCAGTATTTCTTATCGCCGGATGAATCGCCTTCTTGACTTACCATGCATCTAACACCCGGTTAAACGGCGCAGTGAGTTGGGTTTTCATAGGTTGATATTAGCCCAAGTGAAAATCACAAAAGAGCTAATTCCTATTATAAAAAATGTCCACGCCACCGTTAGCAACAACTTCGGTCCAAAAACTATAGTCTTGAACATCGGCTTACTACCTAGCGCATCTGTCACGACCGATAGTTCAGCCAAGATTGAGAAAACTGCACACAACAACAAAGAAAACAGAGCAACTTCTGCAGAAGTTATGAACTCCGTACCCTTAAAGGTTGTAAACATCATCGTCACCAAGAAGCCAATTGAGGCAACGGTAATTGTGACGAGATGCTTCGCGACATCAATAACCAATGATCTCGCTTCTTTAGGTACTACAGAATTATCAGCCATAGCGACTAACCACCTAAGACCCAGTTAAGCGGGGAAGCGATGCGGCGATCCGACGCCGAGGATCAAAATGTGATTCGCATTTTGAGCGCAGCGGTGCGGCGTTCCGATGCTTCGTCCGAGCGAATGTAATGAGCGATTTCAACTGCATGTTGTGTGGCGCTCATAGTTTTCTAAACGTACCCGTTGCTTGAACAATGACCTTTTCTCCAACCCTTGCTTCGCCGGTTGTGAACGCCATGTTTTTTCCAGCACGAACTATACTACCGTATCCAATCACCCATACGTCAGGTGGACAGGCGCTAATGAAGTTAATGTTTAGGGAGACTGTCGCTAGTGCAGCTCCATCCCAAGCAGAACGAGCGGTTCCAAACAGCAAATAGTCCATGAACGAAGACATCTTTCCGCCGTGAACCCTGTTCATTGAGCTTATGTAACGTCGCTCTGCATAGAAAGCCAGTCGGACGTTACCGGGAGTATTATACCCATCGTGGTAAAGAGGACCCACCAGTTGGTACCAACTCTCAGCCTTGCCGTGTTCGAGATCGGAACCATCAACTACAAATCCATCGGGAGGCTGTTGCTCATTCATCGTTCGGTAGCCACATAACACCCAGTTAAGCGGCGAAGACACCGAGTGACCGAAGGGAGCGACTTCAACCAATAGTATGGACTCCCCGTACCATAGGTATTCCCGGCATCTAAAGTGCCAATAACAAGCTCGGTATCTAGGGAGTCCATCTATGCATGCTACTACTATCGCTGTTGATC
>JABIFG010000152.1 GCA_018650795.1 Fidelibacterota bacterium | reverse complement strand
GATCTTGACCGGGTACTGGTTGGACGTAAACGTATTGTCCACCAGGATGGGTGCTGAACCAGGATCTGCGTCTATCCCATCCTCATTATACCGGAACACTGTGTTCGTAATCGTTGGGTTAGAACTCTGGCAATAAATACCGTCTGTGGCGTATTCTATGACACAACTGTCCAGGATCGTGCCCGCATCATCGCTATAATTATTAAACAGGATACCAGTCCAGACTGAAGATGTATCAAAGGCTGTAAAGGTGACGCCCTGGGCCTGAATCGCACCCCTATAATTTCCATTGGAACCATCCCCAATCCTCAATCTGGTATTTTCAGCAAACTGAACGGTAACACCCTTTGCAATCTGCAGGATGGTCAGCTGGCCGCTGTTATTCTCCCTCTCGACCCGAACTTCCGTGTTCAAATAGTAGGGTGCACCATCTAAGAGCCAGTTATAGGTTTTATTATCATTCAGACGAATCCAGCTGCCGTCATCTTCGGTACCATAGACTACAATAGCATTAGTTGTATTATTCTCATAGGTGTTGCCCTGGATGTTACCATCTATAGATCTGGCACATATATAAACAGGCACACCGTTAGCCGTAAATGAATTATCTCGGATAACAGGCTCCGATGATGCATCCACATTAATCCCGTTGGTGTTGTATCGGATACTGGAACTGGTGATAGTAGGGGATGCACTCTCAATATTTATACCGTCTGTAGCATACTCAATCACACAGTTGTTGATAACCGTCAACTCGTCACTGGCATAGTTATATATTTTTATCCGGTCCCACCCATTGGTATCTGCCTGGGAGAAGGTTACACTGTCAGCCTGCAGAGCGCCCGCATCACCATCGCTGGTGCTGCCAATCTGCAGGTGCGTGCCTGGCTCAAACAAGAGCGCTGCACCAGGATAAATCTTCAACACAGCTATTTCACTGTTGGAATTGTCTTCCCAGACATGAAGGTCATCGGTGATTCGGTAGGGCGCACCATCTGAGAGCCAGTCATAGGTTTTATTACTGGATAACCGATAATCATCCCCTTCACCATAGACATAGATGAAGTTCGAACTTGTGCTGTCCGTCAGGTAATTGCCCAGATAGGTATTGCCATACAGGGTACTGTCAATGTTTTGGGCAAAATATTGAACAGGATAGGTATTAGCTATAAAAGTATTCCCAAAGACAAGCGGTGCTGAAGCGTTATCCGCATCTATCCCATCCGTATTATATCTGAACGTACTGTTCGTGATCGTAGGGTTAGAACTCTGGCAATAAATTCCGGCTGTGGCATATTCTACGGTACAATTTTCCAGGATCGTCCCAGCATCATCGCTGTAATTATTGAACCGGATGCCTGCCCATTGATCATCCTGGTCCTGGGCAGTAAAGGTGGCACCGCTGGCGTTGATAATGCCACGCTTGCCACTGTCTGAGCTATGACCAACCTGGATCCCTTCACCATCGGGAAATGCAAATATGGCATCTCCATTGATCTTCAGAGATGATACTGCATTGGCGCTATTAGACTGGACCACCAGGGATGCCGTCACATTCAGGGTCACCCCGCTTAGATTCCATTCCCGTGTCACAGATGAACCAGAATATCCGATAGTTCCGCCGGACAGCTCGATGGCATCCTGTCCATTTACACCCAGTGAAATATTGACCAGGTTAATATTATTATCCGATGAAATACTGGCTGGAACGTAGCATGCGTCAATAAAACAATTCTTGATCGTCGGGGAAGAACCATTTGTTAAATACAATCCAGTTTGATATGACTGAATCGTGAAACCAACGACTTCTGTTTTTTCATCTTCCCCGCTCTGTGCTGTAATAGCCGCAGATTCAGCAGTGGTCATTTCAAGAGTTGTAACATTTTTTCCGCCCGTTGAACGGACACTGATCCACTTTCCAAGAAGATCAATGCTTTCAGCATATATCCCAGGTTTCACATAAATTGTATCTGCATTGATCGCCTGGTCAATAGAATGTTGGATCGTTGCGTAGGGAGCACCCGATGAACCCGTGCCTGTATCATTGCTACCGTTGGTTCCATCAACATACACGATCCCCCGGGGGATGGCTGATACTGTATTACTGGCAATGCTTTCATTGGCTTCCATATCCCTAGCTTTAACCTGATAATAATAGGTCACCCCATTAGCTACGGTCTGGTCCGTAAAACTTGAATCCAGAGGCAAGCCTCCCACTGTATCAATTATGGCCAGATTATTTTCAGTGGTTCCCCTGTAGACATCATAGCGACGAATCGTGGACCCATAACCATGGTGCCAGACCAGGCGCACTTCGCTGGCAGCGCCTGAAGCTGTAAGGTTTTGAGGGTAACCAACGGGTGCAGCAATGTTCCATTCAGGACTGGGGTCACCATAAAAGGTGAATGGGACTCCATTGCCGCTGCGGTCGTAGGCCGTGGCTCCGCTGCCCACGCTGAACTCATAGAGTGCTGCTAATCCGGTAGAACGGTTTGATGGAACCGTAAGCCAGCGCCATTTTGAAAGCAAACCTGGGTCTGGCATGGTAGCCCAAATGCGCAGGTCATAGATACTTCCATCAAACTGATTTTCAAAATCTGGACCTATATTGTTCCCCTTTGTACCAACCCAGATGAACCGTTTTTCCGATAAGCTGCCAATGGGCCGGGCTATGGCACTCTCGTTCACACCATTAATAAACATACGAACCGAATCGTCCTGGATATAGACTGCACCATGGACCCATCTTCCTGTTACATCGGAAGTCGAACCTAGATCAAAGCTGGACCCACCTTTTGTTAAACCCTTAAAATGAAGCTGGCTGTTTTCCAGTTCCAAGCTCCAGTAGGCTTCATCATCATTAAACCCGTCTTTCCTATAGATTATTGGGTCATTATCTGAATCCGTATTAAACCATAGTTCAATCCCGATGGAATCAGACAAGGTACCATTACCAATATTCAGTTTTCCATATTGATAGTTATCATTGGTAGTTGAAAACAAGATTGAATACCTGCTTGCTGATGGGAAGATTGCCGCTTGAGCAGTAAACTCACTCTCATTTCCAGTGGCATCCAGGGCGGACAGAACGTAAAAATAAAGGGTGCCGGTGCTGATATTCGCATCGCTGTAGGTGGAATCTATGTCGCCCATGGTGGCGATCAGGGTTGTGCTGGATGGGGTAAAACCGGACACGGTGGATCGGTATAGATAATATCCCGCCAGGTCCCATTCATTATTGGGCTTCCAGCTCAGGTCAATTTGTTCTTCCAGGCCGGTCCCGCCAAACTCCTGGGGCTGGGCCGGAGCCAAATCGATTGGTGTACCGCTCAGTTCCGTGGTAGACTCACTCTCCAGGCTTGATGTATCCTTTGCTGTAACAAGAAAATAATAGGCCTGACTATTGGTCAGTCCGGTGACGGTGACTTGTGTATCCGGATGAGCCACGGTACTAATCTGATTCTCGGCTCCAATTGAAAATCCAGTCTCATCATCCCAGTAGATCACATAAGAGTTTATATCCCACTCCTGGTTCTGCCTCCAGGAAAGAATAACCTGTCCGTCTCCGGCTGTAATCGTAGATGACTGGGGTATAGCAGGCGCCGCATTGACCGGCTGGGCCGTTACTGTATCTGAAAGTGCGCTCTCATTCTGGGACAAATCATAGGCCAGCAGGCCGTAGTGATAGGTTGTGCCATTTTCAGCTGTCAGGTCCAGGTAGTCCGATGTATCCTTATTAGGACTGTAAATGAGCTGGAATTCTTGGCCATCCAATGCTTTATATAAATTATATCCGCCCAAATCCTCTTCACTATTCGCTGTCCAGGAAAGACTCACCTGATGGTCCCCGGCAACTGCGGTGATGCCCGCAGGTATTTCCGGCGGGATCTGGTTTGGCAGCTCACCGGACCAGGATGCGCCATTGATTACACCATGATTATTACTGGTGCTCATATCAATGGCAGTTAAACCGCTGCCATCATCAAAGCGCCAGTAACCAATAAGCCCGCTCTCGTTCTCATGGTCCAGGACCGAGTTCATACCGGCCAGTATCTCTTCTACGCCCAGGGCCCGGTCATAGTACCTGATCTCATCCATCCAGCCCCCGTAATAATTCAGTGATGAGCCATCACGTCCTCCCCCAAAACCCCCTGACTGGCTGCCTAAAACATCACCCTTTCCTGCACTGGGATGAACGGTCTTAAAACTGGTCAATCCGGTCCGTTCCAGCACTCCGTTCAGGTACAATTTGGGAGTTTTATTGGTATAAACGACCGCCACATGGCTCCACTCATCCAGGGTAGCTTCATGGACCAAAAGCGGCGGATTATAGCCGTTGGCATTTTCATAAACACTGACCCCGTTGGTCCCGATGGATATACCGACACCGGAGTGTCCTGCACCATAGGCATCGCTGGCGTGGATTGGCCAGACAGCATATCTCTGTCCCTGATTTCCTGCAACACCGGCAGTGGACTCATTATCAATCTCATGGGTCGAGCCGGGCTTGACCCACATTGACATGGTAAAGGTATTGGTCACATCAGGAAACAGGGCCTGGGGATCCACGTAATCATCATCACCGTCAAACACCAGGGATCCGGTATTCTGGGGACCATAGGGTATGGTTGTGACCGCGTTGGTCAGATCGCTTTCATTTCCCGCCGTATCGATGGCACTGAT
>JABIFG010000016.1 GCA_018650795.1 Fidelibacterota bacterium | reverse complement strand
TACTAACTTCAATCTGGACCAATAATAGCATTAGAAGTCTGGCAGGCTTTGATCAGCTGGAGTTAAATCCAGCTACCCTGCAAGATGGTCTCGATTTTGCCCTTTCGGGTCACGATATCCTCGCCAGTCTGTCGCCAGACAATTGCTCATGGGAGTTACCCACATTGCATCCCAAGAGCCACACATCAATTACTCAACATGCCCCTCAGTGTACGATTAAGTCTTTGAAGGCTCTTGAAACCTCCCTGACAATAAATACCGATTCATGACTTATCTCATGATTAACCATCCTTGTATCCTCGCGTTACCGCCAAAGCGAAACCACTTGGCCTCGCTTGCCAGATGTATACATCTGATAGGAATACCCTACGTGTGCGCCATGAATGGTTCACATCTCCGTAGGACCAGAGATGAGTAGTTTTTCCTCAGCTTAAGGAACGCCTACTCTCTTCTAATGCTAATTATAATCTTCCGATGTTATTCTTATTCCAGAAAATGTGCAGTTTTATAGGTTCATGAGAGAAAACCGGCTTCCCAGATTGGACGAGGACGCGATGATTTAAAATTTAGGGATGTTGGTATGGGTATTTTAGCTAATCTAAAATGATTTTAGATTAGCTAAGTTACTGTATATATATAGCATTACGGTGTAAATATCGCTTGACATTTCAGGCAAAATGTACTATATTATGTTATGAATCAGATAGTAATTTGATCCCGCAAAACGAAGCAAGAAACCCCACGAAAATTGAAGAGATGAAACAGCCCATGACGGGCTTTTTGATTATGCTGGCCGGGAGGATTTTTCTCTCGGCCCTTACCTTACCTCCGGGTGATGAACCAATGGAAACGAATTATAAAATTATGAAAATGACAACAGAAACAACCACACAAGATATATGGCTAGCCGCAGTGGCTTGCCAGAACGGATATGAACTATGCGATCTTCGGAAATTAGGAGATCGTAAACTATTTGTGTTCGAGGATAGCGAAGCTTTTCAACTATTAAAAAGGGACTATTACTGGCATCAAGCTAAAGTAGATCCACTGAAGTTCAAGAAAGCGATCCGAGAGCTCAAAGCCTTAACCGTAGAAGGATAAGACTATGGAAAAACCAATTATGAAAATATGCAAAATTATAAAACGCGGATCAGTGTCAACGGACACTACGATCCAACAAAAGGAAAAGAATACAATAATAATAGGGTAGCCAACGGCTGGTCCCTAAAAGAATATACCTGGACTGAGCCTTCAGTCCGTAATCTCACCACTCAACATGGCATCAGCTGTAACGAGTATTCTGGCGAACATAGATCAACAGATAGCTGGATAGGTACAAATGCGATCATGCTTGATTTTGATGATGGCAGCGTGTCATCACCTCAGTTACTAGATGACCAGAAATCCTGGAAGTTTGATAGCTATATCTACTCCAGTCAGAACCATCAGAAACCCAAAGAAAAACAGGATGGAACTGTAGTTCCTAAATGTGATCGTCTTCGTGGATTTATCCCTTTAAATGAAACCATTACTGATATCTCAGATCTAAAAGCTGTTGAAGGATACTTTAACAATAAGTACCCAACTATCGATAAATCCTTTATGGGTCAAGCTAGATATTTTGCTCATGGCACAACGGAAGTATCCAGTTTCAGGAACAGTCAGGGTCCACTAAAATGGAGAGAGATTCCAGATCTTGACAAATATCGGGAGACGGTTAAGGTTAATAGCTGGCAGCAGAAAACTGAGACACTGATTCAGCTTTCTGATAAAGTTTTAGATGCCAAAAACCAAGAATATCAGATAAAGGATATTCTACCAGATGAACCCATTTATTGTCCATACTGTGGACTATCAGAAGAACGAACGGGGGATAGTCATAATGCTGTCATCAAAATTAATGATGATGGATTACCATTCCTGTTTTGTAGTAGCTGCCAATCGCGGGGAGCAGGTAACTCAGGTGTTTACAATTTTGAGGAGGTCGATGGATATATCTACAGGCTAGCCCTTGATGATAAGCTCCTATTCATTGATACCCTGAAGTCAAAATACATGGGTGGCTGTAAAGAGCCCGGCTTAGATGAATTTGTTGTCAGAGAGCAGAGCGGCACAGATCATGTTGCCCAGTTCTGCAAGAGTCACAAGGTTCCTTATCCAGACACATTCCCAAGAGCTCGTTATGAACTTGTGTTCAACAGTGATGAAAGAGCCGAGTTTGATAAAGGGTATGTCAATAAGTACTCAGTAACTGACCTGTTGAAAGCACCTGCTCCGGCTGGGTATGTGGCTAAGAAGCCTAGGTATATTGGCAACCTTATCGATCATATAATGACTGATGATACTGATGTCATAGATCGATTCTATAATGATCTGGCCTGGTTCGTACAGAACCGGAAGAAGCTAATAAATTCATACTTGTGGCAAGGCGTAGAAGGCACAGGTAAAGGTTTCTTCTTTTCCAGAGTACTCCAGGTAATCTTTGGAACCCAATACTGTGCGCAAACTGATCAGGATGCTTTCGGAACACAGTTTAACTCATTCTTAACAGACAACGTGCTAGTGTTGGTTAATGAGGTATCTGGAAATTTCTCTGGTACAGAGGCCAAGGGAATAGCAACCATTGAGAAAATGAAGATCGCCATCACTGATGAGCATATTCAGATAGAAGGAAAAAACAAAGATCGCTTTAATGGCAAGAACGTCTGCTCGTTTCTATTTGCAACAAATAGAAGG
>JABIFG010000151.1 GCA_018650795.1 Fidelibacterota bacterium | reverse complement strand
TCCTTAAAGACATTAATTATAAAGAGCAAGTGAGAATGCTCTCAAAGGAGATAGTATGAGTAAAGGTGGTGGTGGTTCAGAGACTACAGTAGCAGAACCCTGGGCTGGAGCACAGCCTTACATAACACAAGGTTATCAGGAGGCTTCAGGAATTTATAACAACTTTACGCCTACCTATTATGGTGGTCAGACTCAAGCAGGCTTTAGTCCTGATGAGTTGACTGCACAGGCTGGAGTAAGTAACTGGGCAACACAAGGTGCTCCTACTGTTATGAACCCTGCAATATCAGCCTATCAGTATGGTACTGGCAATCAAGTGCTGGATGTAGCTAACAATCCATATATTCAGGATATGGCTAGTCAGGCAGCTAAAGATGCATATGGTCAACTTAACCCTGCTCTGTCTGGTATCCGTCAGGGTGCAATTCAGTCAGGTGGTTATGGTGGTGGTAGGCAAGGTATTGCAGAAGGTACTGCTATTGCTGGTGCAGCTGATGCAGCTAATAAAGCCGCTGCTAACATCTATGGTCAGGCATATGGTCAAGGTCTTGGGCATCAAGCACAGACATTAGGTCAGACAGGTTCTCTTATTGGTGCAGGCTTCCAGCCGTATGAAGCACTAGCACAGTCGGGTGCTCAGCAGTCAGGATTAGAGCAGGCTCTTATTCAAGATGCTCAAGCACAGCACGACTTCCAGCAGAACCTACCGTACAATATGCTTAATCAGTACACCTCATCTATTGCAGGTACTGGTGGTTTGCTTGGTAATGCTGGTATTTCAACTGCACCTGGGGTGAGTGGTCTAGGGCAAGTGGGTCAAGCAGCTATGTTGGGTTCTACTTTATTTAACCCAACTTCGGGTATTGGAAGCTGGACATTCTAGGATAACTTATGGCATACACACCTCCTGCATACACACCATCGGGTAATCTGTTTGGTGGTACAACACCTACTACTTCATACACATATGGTAACTTAGCACCAACAACATCATCTTATAATGTTTGGGGAAGCCACGGCAGTCCTCTAGGTAATCCTTATTTGATTGCTGGTCCTACGTATACTCCTGGTTCTGGTGCTCCTCTTGTACCACAACCAATAGCCCCACCTGTTGCTCCTCCCACACAAGGCGGTGGTGACAGTGGTCCTATCCCTGATTGGGTAGACCCTAATAGTGCTGAGTCACAGGCTCAGTCTTATGGGGACTTACAGTCTTGGTTGGATAGACCCCCATCCCTTACCGAGGGTGTTAGTACACTACTAGGTGCTCCTTTATTTACACCAGTTGTTGACTTAATGTATGGTATTAATCCATACACACAGCAGAGCTACAGTTGGTATGATGGTTCTACTGATGACTTTGGCTATGTTGGTAGTGATGCTACCTTATCAGGTCAGGACTTAAGTGCTGCTGTTGCTGCATATGATTTAGACTTTGAAGCTGGTATGACAGACTTAGGACAGGATGAGTATATTGCTCAGTATATGTCTGAGAGGGAGAATGATGACCCTAACAACCCAGCACAGGATGTTCCTGGTTGGTGGGAAGGTATATGGGGAAGTTCTCAAGACCCTATTGCTATACAAGCACAGCAAGCAATTGCCACAACTAATGCTAATGCAGCAGCGGCTATTCAGGCTGAAGCTGAAGCAGCACAGGCAGAAGCACAAGCTGAGGCAGCGGCTCAGCAACAGCAGTTAGATTTAATGTACAATATGTACACTGGCTATACTGACCAGCAATTAGGATTAGTTACTAATAGTATAGCTGCTCAGATTGGAGATATAAATACACAGATAGCAGCTAACCAAGGACAGACAACAACAGAACTTGCACAACTAAGTGCACTACAGAACGAGTTATATGGTGCAACTAATAATCAGATAGACAGTCTTAATGCACAACTAACTAATCTTACAGACACTAGTAATAATCAATATTCACAACTAACCGCAGCACAGCAGACTCAATATAATGACATACTTAGTCAGTTAGAAACGGTAGAGGGTTCTTTAACACAGCAGATTAATGATTCATATACTGGTCCTTATAATAATACAGATTTCTTAGATATGGCTAATCCGCAACCAGGGGTTTACACATTAAACCCTGTGACAGGTCAATATGTAGGACAGTCATCTGTTTCCTTTAACAACCCTTATGCTGATTCAGACTTATCTAGTCTAGGTGAACAATTA
>JABIFG010000150.1 GCA_018650795.1 Fidelibacterota bacterium | reverse complement strand
GGCTAAGGAGTCGATGGATACCGGGTCACTGGAAGAAAAGAAGGAGGAGAAAAAAATACAGGCTAAGCTAGAACAGTTTGGTTATGACCTTTTTGCGGGCAGTACTACCACATTTGCCCCTGTATCGGATATTCCTATCCCTTCTGAGTATGTCATTGGACCAGGGGATATGTTACAGCTCCTGTTGTATGGCAAGGAAAATTCGGAGTACCAACTCCAGGTTGGTCGTGAAGGAGAATTAAATTTCCCCGGAATTGGGCCAATACAGGTTGCTGGTATGCGCTTTGATGAACTTAAACAAAGCCTTAATCAACGAATACAGCAGCAGATGATTGGTGTACAAGCCAGCATTACGCTAGGTAAACTGCGTTCAATTCGTGTATTCATTCTTGGAGATGTACGCCGCCCCGGATCTTATACTGTTAGTGCACTATCAACCATGACTAATGCCCTGTTTGTTAGTGGTGGTGTAACAAAGATTGGTTCACTGCGTAATATCCAACTAAAACGTCAGGGCAAGGTGATCAACACCTTGGACCTTTATGATCTATTGTTGAAGGGCGATACCAGTCAAGATGCGCGTATCCAGCCGGGAGATGTGCTTTTTGTACCCCCAGTGGGCCAGGTTGTTGGCATTGGTGGTGAGGTACGCCGTCCCGCACTTTATGAGCTGAAGCAGGAGTCAGCGGTAGAGGAGTTGATCAAGATGTCAGGTGGCTTGCTACCAACGGCAGATCTGCAAAGTGCTCAATTAGAGCGAATCAGTAAGCGAGCAGAACGAATAGTGCTTGACCTCAACTTGTCAGAGGAGCGCTCCTTATCGGCGGGGGTAAAAGAGGGCGATATTGTACGAGTTTATTCGGTATTGGATAAGATGGAGCAAGTGGTTGAGCTGGTGGGCCACGTGCAGCGCTCGGGTACCAGTCAATGGTTTGATGGAATGCGCTTGAGTGACCTGATTAGCTCAAATCGTGATCTATTGATGGAAGCAGATCTAGAGTACCTGTTGATACAACGTGAACGCCCTTCCGACAAACGGGTAGAGGTGGTCTCTGCAAGCCTCAACCGTGCATGGGAGCATAGAGCCACGGTGCATGATCCGCTGTTGAAGGCAAGAGACAGAGTCATTGTGCTCAACTTGGGTGCGAATAGGATCAATCCGATTAAGCAAACCGTTAAAGAGATTGAGCAGCAAGAGAGTTTTGGAAAGCCGGCCAGGGTGGTACAAATTGCCGGTAATGTGCGTTATCCGGCCACCTATCCCTTGGAGGAGGGGATGACTGTTCGTGATTTGGTGGAGATGGCGAAGGGAGTTCGACCCAAGACCGATATGGAGTATGCTTTACTGCAGAATTTTCAAGGGGAAAAACGGGAGCTTGTTGTCCGCTCGTTTTCTCTTGAACAGATGTTGAGAGGAGAAGAGAACCGTAGCTTGGAACCGGGTGACAAGGTTTTGATCCTCTCATTGGATGAACAGCGTACAAGGCAAGATGGTGAGCTCAACCAAATTACGGCCCACCTTCAACAGCAGGAACGCTATGATGAGCCGGCAAAAGTGGTCTCGATCGTTGGTAATGTGCGCTTTCCCGGAAAATACCCGCTCGAAGAGGGGATGAGTGCGCATGATCTTATTCATGCAGCAATGGGCATTCTTCCGCAAACCGATATGGGCTACGCGCTTGTGCGTAGGGAAAATGCAGAATCTCACCGTATAGAAGCGCTCTCATTTTCATTGAACAAGATTATCTTGGGGCAAGCAACTATGGAACTACACCCCAAAGATCAGCTGTTGATTTTATCAAAAGAGCTGGATGAGAATGGCAGTCGTGCCTTACTGAATCAGTTAGTCGCAGAGCTGGAGAGTGAGGCAACGTATGAGCAACCAGCTGCCATTGTCACTATTACAGGGGAAGTTAATTACCCAGGTAAGTATCCGTTTACCCAGGGCATGGCAGTGCAGCATCTGGTTGAGGCCGCTGGTGGATTGGGTGAGGCCGCTTATTCCCTAGAGGCGGAGCTGACACACAAGGAGGTGATTGATGGGGTCTATCGAGAGCTCTCTCATGAGTTGGTGCCATTAAATGAGTCTGATAAGAGAGGGATTCTGTTAAAGCCTTATGACTCCCTCCACATACGAAAAGTACCGTTGTGGGATCAACGGAAGCTGGTCAGAATTGAAGGTGAGGTTCAGTTCCCCGGAAGTTACCCAATCTCACGTGGTGAGACCCTTTATGCTCTGTTACAGCGGGCCGGTGGACTGACTGAGTTTGCCTTTCCTGAAGGAGCACTCTTTATGCGTGAAGATCTGAAACAACGTGAACGTAAACAGATGGATAAAGTAGCGGATCAGTTCGAAAAACAGATTGCTTCTCTTGCTTTGGATGATTCTGAAGAAAACAAGAGTAGTTCAGATTTGGTAATGGCAACGGAGCTTCTCAAGCAGTTGCGTGAAACCGAGGCATTGGGGCGTATGTCTATTGATCTGGATGCACTGCTGGCAAATAAGCAGCTTCTGACCCTCAAGGGAGGGGATCGACTGGTAATCCCAGGGCTGTCGCAGGAAGTGACTGTGTTGGGGGAGGTCTATTACCCTTCGTCGCATATGCATGAGGCGGACAAGACGCGGCTGGATTATGTCAATATGAGTGGTGGTACGACCAAGTTGGCAGATGACAACAGTGTCTATGTGGTTCGTGCCAGCGGCAAGGTGCTTGCCGCCAAACGCATTGCTTGGTTCCGTATGGGGCATGATGAGGAGATCAAGCCCGGTGATACAGTGGTGGTGCCACTGGATGTGAAGCCAACCAGTTTTATGGCTGAAATGAAGGATATTGCTCAGATTCTATACCAACTGGCTACGACAACGGCTGCACTGCAAACTGTGGGGGCGATTTAACTTGCTTCCACAGTTTAGGATAGCCGAATGACTTTTCTGAGGCCGATTTCCTCTCTGTTGTTAGCGTTACTGTTTTCATCAGAAGTGGTAGCAGTAAAGGGAGGCCCTGAACTGGATAGGAATTTGGTATCCATGTATGGAGAGGGCGAGGGCGAGATCTGGGGGCAGGTTGACTATGTGGATGACTCTTTCATCAATGTGTTTGGATATGAAAGTAAGTCTTCTGGCCTGAACTACAGCCAAGCCGGAGTGGTTGGAGGAAAATATGGCATTACAGAACGTTTCAATCTGCGAGCGCAGTATGGCCAATATCGGGATGAGGTATGGCGTACGACTGAGCCTAAAATTACCCGTAGTCAATATAAAGCTGTTGAGGCGGTACTGCAGGATATTTTCTATGTAGGTAGCGAGTTTGATCTTTCCTGGAGTGTTGGGTACCGTGAACATAGTGCTAGAGATGGTGAGATTCGAAAGTTCCAGTTTAGCGGATATCTGATTGAGGCAGACCAAACCGCACTGACCGTTTCAGGGTTGGCAGTAGTTAACCCCTCACATTTAACACTAACACAGCTTAATAGCGACCATACTCTGATACCGCAAGGAGATGACCAGTTGCTGATTGATGATGAGTATCAACTTTCACAAACTATTGGTGAACAATTTGCGGTTAACTTCAAAGGGGTAGATGCCTTGGTGAGTAGCAATAGAGCAGAAGGTTATCTGGATTTGAGTGCAAAGGATGCTGCAATACGTTTTACTCCAGATAATGATTTAATAGAGCTGACCAGCGTTGCAGGGCAGCCGCTGGGGCAGAGTAGAATTATTGAATCTCAGGGTGCAGATACACTACTCATTGATAATAGCTACTCTGTTTCTCAATTGGGTGATGACGGTATATTTTATGTGAATCTTGGTGGTACGAATGCAGCGGTTTCAAAAATTGATGCTGATTCGCTGCAAATTCAGTCTGGTGATGTCGACGTAGAAGTAACTCCTATTGCAACGAACCTGCTCTCTTTTTCGCTGAGTAATCCCTTTAATGTTGAGGTTGCTCCTAGCCCCACTGGAAGCCGTGATATTGTAGACATTCCTAATAATGCTGCCAATGCCAACTATTTTATCCCTTTTGCTGGTGCACAACATATTTTTCTCCAAAAAGAGCAGGATGGAGCAGTAAAGGTTTACTCGAGTAATAATGCTGAAATAGGGGATGGGGATGATACAGATATAACGGATATATTTTCTTCTTTATTGAGAGTGGCTGGTGGAAATTTAGGTGACCTGTCTGTTTTGATTGATGTTTACCCCGAGCTGTCTGAAATAGAGAGTAGTGTTGGAATACTCAATACACCAGAGATTGCATCCAGAGTAACAGATTTGAATCAGGTGATATCTGCACTAAAGTCAATTGATGCTGAGATTGGGATGCTTAACACTGCTAAAATTGCCTCTAGAGTTACTGAATTTAACCAACTCTTGTCAACTATAGATACCCGTTATATCGTTCGTGCCGAACCCGCAGATAGAAGTTGGCAACTGGGACTCAATGGGGCTTGGTATGCCAGTAAGGAGATTCGATTTACTATAGGAGCAGAGGTGCGTCAGGTTTATATTGAGCCTAACTACAGAGTCAACCCAGGAATCCTCAAACTGTTGGACCTCTATCAAAATATGGGGCTGGGAACGGAGCTGGCCAAGACCGCGAAGAGCGCAATTACAGACCAGCTCCCGCAAGAGAGTGGCTGGGACGAATCTCACTTGCTTCTTTCTGCGGGTATCGACTGGGATGCCTATGAGGATCTCTCATTTGCTGCTCAATATACCTATTATACTATCTCTCGGTCAGGTTACCATTCTACTCAGGGAAAAGTTTCTCTTGGAGTGGAAGATCAAACTTCGAATCATCAACTTGATGGCTGGATTTTTGTAAAACCCACAACAGATCTTACTTTCTATCTGCATGGAAGGGCCTACAGTAATTTTCTACTGGGAGACCGTCCACTTCTGTATAATGCCCGCGTGAATCATAAATTTACAGATCCATATGGTTTCGTTTCAGTTGGAGCCGTTTGGGAATTTTAACCACTTAGGAGGTAACGGTTCACTTCCCCCACCGCTTCTCCAGTTAACCACAGTCTAAAAATCACATGGAGTACAATCTATTCCATGCAAAAAGCACTTTCCTCTCCTCGCCCCATTACAGTGTCTGGCCGCACTTTTTCGAAAGAAGAG
>JABIFG010000149.1 GCA_018650795.1 Fidelibacterota bacterium | reverse complement strand
TCACAAGTATCAGTGCGTCGGATGAGATGTTTGTTATGGACAGATTAAATAATAGGCCAAGGAAACGTCTTGGATTTAAAACACCCAATGATGTATTCTTTGGGAAACAAGAAATTGCACTTACTGGTTGAATTCAGGTTATTTAATAATATGAACTGCCCCGTTTTGGTTTCAAAGCGGGGCAGTTTTTTTTAATCAAAGTGAGATGTATTGATATATTCAAATCTGGCAATCCATTTGAATAGAATGCAATTTGAAAGCACATAAAAGGGGAAATAATTATGCAATATACAAAACTTGGACATCGTGGACCAAAAATCTCAACTGTGGGTTTCGGTGCCTGGGCGATTGGTGGGATGAACTGGGGACCTACTGATGATGAAGTTTCTTTAAAAGCTCTGCGTTCAGCTCTGGATGAAGGGGTAACCTTTATTGATACAGCCGATGTGTATGGTTTTGGCCATTCAGAAGATCTCATTGCCAAAACTATCAAAGAGCGTGGTAAAGGCGATCTGATTATTGCCACCAAGGCAGGCAATGACTTTTACTATGCCGGCGATGAAACAGATGATGGTTATGGTGCTATTCAGCAAAACTATAAAAAGGAATATCTCATTGAGGCAGCTGAGAAAAGCCTCAAACGTCTCGGTGTGGAAACCCTGGATATTCTGCAACTCCATAGTCCTGATTTGGAAAAACTTGAGTGGGATGAGCCCTGGGAAGCACTTACAAGATTAAAGGAGCAGGGCAAGATTCAACATGCTGGCCTTTCCATCCAATCTTTCAAGGAATCCGAGCAGGCCTACCTCCTGGAGCGACATCAGGATCTGCTAGATGTGATCCAGGTGCGTTATAATCTCCTCGAGCGTAAAGCTGAAAAATTACTCTTTCCTGAAGCCATCAAATATGGGGTCGGCGTGATTGTGCGAATCCCCATGTTGTTTGGACTCCTCAGTGGAAAATTCGACCGCAAAAGTGTCTTTGAAGGTGACGATCATCGGCGCTTTAATCTAGATACAGAAAAACTGGAAAGTTATCTCAGTAAAATGGAGTCCATGGACGATTTTTACAGCCGCTATGCGGATTGGAGTCCGGCACAGATTGCCTTGCGCTTTGGAATTTCTCATCCGGCCTGTCATGTATCTATCCCCGGAGGGAAAACCCCTGAGCAGGTCAGGGAAAATTGTGGTGCTTCAGATATGCCTGAAGTCACCTTGAAGTAGCTGAGAGATAAAGTGGGGAATACATACAAAAAGATATTTATAACTGGTGCCAGTACCGGAATCGGGAGACAGTTGGCACTGGACTATGCAAAGGACGGGGCCGAGTTATGGCTTCTGGCCCGATCTGAGTTGAAATTGAACGAACTGGCTCAGGAGATTCAGAATTCTGGAGGACAAGCGCATATCCTGGTTTGTGATGCCACGGATGAACCTGCATTTCTTAAAGCTTTAAACATAGCTCAGAATGAATCTACTGGCTTCGATCTGGTCATTGCCAATGCGGGCTGGGGTGGGAGAATGTATTACCCCAGTGACAATAACATTCAGGTTCTAAACCAGATCATTGATCTCAATTTCAGGGCAGCCACTCAAACGCTGGAATTTTTTGCGAAATACATGGTAACTGAAAAGCATGGACACCTTGTAGGAGTCTCCAGTATTGCAGGTTTCCGGGGTGCACCTGGTGGGGCAGCCTATAGTGCCACGAAGGCAGCTCTGATCTCGTATATTGAATCACTCCGTTTCTCTGTAAAACCATTTGGGGTGTTTGTGACTGACATTCGGCCCGGTTTTGTGAGAACCCCCATGACGGACAAGAATGTAGTTCCCATGCCCTTTCTCATGGAAGTGGATCGAGCCAGTCAGAAAATCAGAAGAGCTATTGCCAGGAAAAGAAAACGTTTTGCCTTCCCCTGGCAAACGGCAGTGCTCATCCATTTGATAAAGGCTGCACCTGATTTTTTCTACGATTGGGTGGCAGGTCTCGCCCTGGGCAAACAGGCAGTCACCGGTAGACTGGGTAAATCAGAGTCCAATACTTCGGCCTAAGTAGATGTCACTTTATGCGGTCACGATAAAATTCCGAAAAAAAATGAATTAAGGATATGCTTTGATAACATGAAAATTAATTCAGCTTCCTTATTCCTTGTGGTCACATAATAACTCCAATGTTTAGAAGGGTGTTGAAATGAAAGAAGCGCTATTCGCTCATGCTGCAATTCTAAAGGAAATCCCACTCCTAATTGCCGAGAGCTATAAAATTCAATCAGACAAGATTAAGTTGGTAAACATCTCGACAATTAACGAGAACATAATGACTTTCCAGTTGTCATTCAACTATCCCTACAGTGACCCCATGAAAGAAATAGCTCTAAATTTCGAGCTGAAAGATAGTTCTCCACACTTGCTATACTTTGAGACTCTAAGAGGGTTGAAAGGATATGAAAAGGCGAATGAATATCACGGATTAAATATCGAAATTGTCAAATATATTGCCACTAAAGCGGACATGTAGAATGGGCAACAAATCCTGCTAACAAAGGTACTGTAATTTAAAGCCAAACGAATTGCCCGGCTTAAAATTCATCTTTCTCCTAGACTCCATCTCATTCCCTCCTATACTTGAACGATGTTTAAAACCTTAGATAAATACGTTTTTCGGGAATTGCTAACCCCCTTTATGTATTCATTGTTGGTCCTGACAATGATCTTTTTGGTGAATTTTGTCATCCGCGCCATGGATCGGATCTTAGGTAAAGGTCTCTCCATGCTGGTGATTCTCGAATACATCGCTCTAAATCTGGCCTGGATTCTAGCTCTGGCCATTCCTCTTTCTGTACTGGTGGCTGTGTTGCTCGCCTATGGGCGCCTTGCTACTGATCACGAGGTCACAGCCATGCGGTCCGGTGGTATTTCATTGCCCCGTATTATGGCGCCTGCCCTGGTTTTCGCTATTCTGGTAGGTAGCTTTACCCTCTACTTCAACACGACCATCCTGCCGGATGTAAACCATCGTGCCCGACTTTTGGGATCTGATATCTATCGGAAACGCCCTGATATGGATATTGTCCCGGGATATTTTATCGACGATCTCCCAGACTACAATATTCGCGTTAATGAGGTGACAGAAGCAGGTCTCAGTGGAGTGGTCATTTTCTCCAAAAGTGATCTCAGAGAACAGGTATCCATTTTTGCAGAGACAGGTCGCACCGAAACCATTGGTGGTCAAATCATATTTACGCTCTACAACGGTGAAAAGCACCTACTGGATCTGGACAAGTTGGATGATTATCAGCGCGAGTATTTTGATTCTACGCGGCTCACTGTCAAAGTCAATAATCTTGAGTTAAAGCGTCGAGAATCTGCTGTGAGGGGCGATCGGGAAATGACCCCGGCTATGATGTATATCCGCATTGAAGAGAACAAGGATAGATTCAATCGAACCATCGACAGAATGAATAGTATTCGACTAAAAAGTCCGCTTTTTGATGGTGATTCAACGATTGACATGATCGCATTGATGGATACGGTTAAACGCATCCCAATCCCAGAAAAAACACCTACTGAAGCCAGAACCAGGGTCTGGAATCGCACTATTGATAAACTGGAGAGCCAGGAGCGTTTGCTTAACAGTTATTTAAAGCAGGTGAATAAGTACCTTGTAGAAATTCACAAGAAGTACGCCATGGCTGTTACCTGCATTGTATTTGTACTGGTGGGTGTACCCCTTGGAATCATGACCCGCAAGTCCAGCGGTACTATTGGAGTG
The DNA here is from genome assembly GCA_018650795.1 of Fidelibacterota bacterium. Lineage (GTDB taxonomy): Bacteria > Fidelibacterota > UBA8477 > UBA8477 > JABMPR01 > JABMPR01. Next base: position 2,167 of record JABIFG010000149.1, on the reverse strand, counting down.
GCCATTGGTATGTTTTTTATCTATTGGGCCGCCCTGATAGCAGGGGAGGAATTGGCAGATCGTCGAATAATGGATCCTGTCCTGGCAATGTGGGCTCCCAATGGCATTATGGCCGTGGTCGGAATCTGGATCAGTTTCCAGGTTTCAAGAGAACGCACGGTGATTAATATTCTTTGGCTAAAGACAATTTTTAATCCGCTGAACTGGAAAATATTTCCCACCAAAAAAAGCTTGTTAAAGTAAGCATTTACAAAAGTGGGGTATTCGGCTATATTGGCTCAAATTTTCTGCTTAGGAGAGATGATTGATGTCACTTCATACGATCGTATTAGTAAAACAGGTTCCTGATACCAGCAACATTTCAGGCGACGTCATGCGTCCTGATGGAACTGTAAATCGAGCACGACTCCCTGCCATTTTCAATCCCGAAGATCAGGAAGCCCTGGAACTCGCTCTGCGACTTAAAGATAAACATGGTGGCAAGGTTACCGCCTTGACAATGGGACCACCCAATGCTGCCAACATGCTCCGGGAGTGTTTGTATATGGGTGCAGATCGTGCCATTCTGGTAAGCGACCGGCGCTTTGCAGCTGCTGATACACTGGCGACCTCATATGCCTTACATAAAGCGGTTCATCGTATTGGCGATTATGATCTCATTTTTGGTGGTCGTCAGGCTATTGATGGTGATACGGCTCAGGTTGGACCACAAACTGCAGAGAAATTGGGTATCACTCAAATCACTTATACTTTAGAAGTTCAAGAATTGGATTTAAAGAAAAAGACTGTCCGTGCTAAACGGGCCATTAAAAATGGTTATGAGATACTGGAAGCTCCCTTGCCAGTCTTACTCACTGTTACAAAGGATGCCGCCGAACCCCGCCCCTTTGATGTAAGAAGATTGTGTACCTATAAAAGAGCACAATCTAGATTTGAAATTGAAGCCACAGTAGATGATAGTCATGATCTGGTATGGATGGATGAATTGATGGAGAAGGCCAAAGCCGACGATTTATTGATTGAGACCTGGAATATTGAAGACATCGATGCTGATGTTGAAATGTGTGGACTTGCAGGATCGCCCACCAAGGTCCACAAGGTGGAAAATGTGGTGCTCAGTGGAGCAGAATTTAAAGCCGTTCCAGCAACTCCTGATGGGATGAATGACATGATCACAGAACTAATGCAAGATCACATCTTTGGATAACACATGAAAATTTCCACAACGAATTCAACGAAATCTACAAACACGGCCTTTAAATGCTTTTGTTCGTGCTCTTCGTTTGTTTCGTTGTAAAAACTGGATAGAATGAAGTAGAAATATGAATTCAAAATTAAAAGATATGGTGTGGGTGTTTGCCGAGCAAACCGATGGTGTCATAGCAGATGTCAGTCTGGAATTATTGCATAAAGCCAGAACGCTGGCACAAAAGATGAAATCCCAGGTGAGTGCAGTCCTATTGGGTGATCAGGTCGCAGGATTGTCTGATACCTTATTCGCCCATGGCGCAGACAATGTTTATCTCATGGATGATACTGAGCTCAAAGATTTCCGCAGTATGCCTTATGCCAACCTTATTACCAATCTGGTTGAAGAAAAAAGACCTCGAGTAGTCCTTTTTGGTGCCACACACATTGGTCGAGATATTGCCCCCCGAGTTGCTTCGCATACTCGTTCTGGACTCACGGCTGATTGTACTGAATTAAAAATCGAAACCCTGACCATCAGAAAAGTTGAACGCGAAGATCTATTACTACAGATTCGTCCAGCTTTTGGTGGAAATATTATCGCTACCATCATTTCGCCTGACGTAGAGATTCAAATGGCGACCATCCGTGAAGGTGTTATGGAGATGGGTGAGCCAGATACATTGCGCAAAGGAACCATCATTCCTGTAAATGTGGAACTGGATCCAGTTGAAGTTGCAGTAAGGATTATTGAGAAACATCAGGAAGCATCAAGTGTTAATCTGAAAGGCGCTCCCATTATCGTGGCTGGTGGCTATGGCGCAGATACACCTGCAAAATTTCAATTAATTAAGGATCTTGCCAAAGTTCTGGGTGCTGAGGTAGCTGGCTCCCGGGCGGCAGTGGATGCAGGTCTCATAGATTCTGAAAGACAGGTTGGACAGACAGGTACAACCGTACGGCCCAAGTTATATATTGC
>JABIFG010000001.1 GCA_018650795.1 Fidelibacterota bacterium | reverse complement strand
AGCCCTGTATCAACATGAGGGCATCCCCAAAAGTATACTGTTTTTCATGTGTCAGCTGATATCCGTAGTATGCTCCTATGGGATATGATAACAACTCAACGAAGGTCTTGCTCTTTTTCCAACTCTCATAATCATCACCGTATCTATTGTCGGGGGTTTCGTTGACCACGTTATAGATTAACCGAGTTGTCACTCCAGCCACCCCTGTCCACATGGTCCACGCCCAGGCTTGTCCATTGGTGGGATCATATTTATCAAAAAGAATTTCTCCACCATAATGACCGGCTGGCAATGAGGCCATGAGCATCCACGCCCAGAGAGTCTCTCTGTCTTCTCCATCACCTCCATCCAGCTCTAATAATTGATTTAAACCTGACCCATAGCGCAGGCCCAGCAAAGATCCATAGCGCATCATTTGGGTGCGAGCATGGGTCATTTCCATGTCCTTGGTATACTTGTACGTCAGAAAAAACGCTCCTCCAGATGAAACCATCACACCGCCCACAAACCAACGACCATCTTCAGCATGGAGGACATAGGGTATACCCCAGCCGTATAAACCTGAACCAATCGCGATATTCTGTAGTACCAGAGGCCAGCGTCCTGACTGATCAAGGGGTTTATCAAGTTTTGGTGTCCAGCGCTGCTCCCAAACAATACTGCTATCCACAGACAAGAGGAGTGACTCCACCATAATATCCAGGAGGGCACGTTCCTCCTGACTAATCTTACCATTTGAGATGGCTGTATCCCAGGCCTGCTGATATACTGATTGGGTTTTAAGTGAATCGATTTCTTGTGCCGTTAATCCATTGATAAAAACCAACAGAAGTAGACTCGAAAGAATTGCTTTCAAGGGCGCCTCCTTGCTTGAGTGCAGAAGTTAGCCTCAAGGGACTCCATGCTAAAGAACATTCGCCAGATTGATATTTTAACCAGTCCAGCCTTGCAAAACGGCTTGGGCTTGCTTAATTAGCAGAGAATATTTACCGGTATTGCTCCATTTGAGTTTTCAGAAAGGAAATTCAAAGCTTTATGAACACAGCTCCCAATAAAGCCCAGATCAAAAAGCTACGCCGACAGCTAAATCAACGACGAGCCCGTTATGTCTGGCTCCAGAACATTCTCTTTAAAATCAAGTCTTTTGATCAGCTTTTTGTCATGATTATGGCCATGCTCATCGGGGTTTTTGCTGGTGTGATCTCAGCCGGATTTCGCACACTTATTGACTCTTTCCGTCACGGCTTATGGGGTGAAGGTGCTCTCATCGATGTGGCCATGGCAGCACCAATATACCTGAAGATCGGGATCCCGGCCTTTGGTGGTGCTGTAGTTGCTTGGAGTGTTAAACGATTTGCTCCCGAGGCCAAAGGGCACGGAGTCCCTGAAGTCATGAACGCTGTAGCCACACAGAATGGCTTTATCCGGATGCGGGTTGTGATCATAAAAGCTTTTGCCTCAGCTATGTCTATTGCCTCTGGAGCCTCCGTGGGGCGTGAAGGCCCCATCGTCCAGATCGGTTCAGCTTTTGGCTCAACCATAGGTCAGCTTTTTCAGGTTTCTATACGCCGTATGAAAACCTTTATCGGATGCGGTGCCGCTGCAGGAATTGCTGCCACCTTTAACGCACCTATTGCTGGGGCCATTTTTGCCTCTGAAGTGATTCTGGGTGATTTTAGTGCTGCTGCCATTGGACCTATCATCATCGCCTCTGTTTTTGGGACAGTAATCAGTCGTGGCCTGTATGGAGATTTTCCAGCATTTATTCCACCAACATATACTTTACATTCTCCTGTTGAGATTATTTTTTATATCATTCTGGGAGTTGCCACTGGTGTTGTTGGCTGGTTGTTTGTTCGCTCTCTCTATAAAACTGAAGATCTATTTGATGCCTGGGAAGCACCTGTAGCGCTCAAGGGTCTACTTGGTGGCGCTGTCCTGGGTGGCATGGCGGTCTATCTGCCACAGATCCTTGGTGTCGGATACGAGAGCATGGAGTCCGTTTTGAACGGACATCTTGGTTTTACCATCGCCTTTGGACTCGTATTGGCCAAAATTCTGGCAACCAGTCTTTCCATGGGGTTTGGTGCCTCAGGAGGTGTTTTTGCCCCCTCCCTTTTTATCGGATCCATGCTGGGTGGCGCTCTGGGAACCATCATCCATAGTCTATTTCCTGAGATCACGGCCAGCAGTGGTGCTTATGCTCTGGTGGGCATGGCAGCCATGGTTGCAGCAACAACCCATGCACCTGTGACGGCTGTACTTATCATCTTCGAAATGACGACGGAGTATACCGTTATTTTACCGTTGATGATCACCAGTATCATTGCCATGGTGATTTCTTCTCGACTTCTGAACGGATCAAATATTTACACCTTGAAGCTCATCCGTCGTGGGATAGATATCTTTGGCGGGAAGGACATTAATGTTCTTGATAAGATTAGCGTGCGGACTCTGAAGAAAAAGATTGTCGATACGGTATCGGAATCGATGACCCTTCAGGAACTTCTTGAAAAAATCTCTATCAGTTCTGCCTCCAACTTTTATGTCAAGAATGAAGACAATCGCTTAAGCGGTATTATTACCCATTCTGCTATGCGTCGATATTTGAACCACCACGAGGAGATCCCTGCGGATGCCACGGTTAGGGACATGATGAACCGTCAATTTGAGATCATTTCTGATACCACGCCTGTTCACGAAGTCCTCCGGAAAATGAAAGAAATGGATTTGGAAGCACTCCCGGTGGTTGATGATGCTCTCATGTTGAATGGTGAAGTGGAGCGCTCGGCCATTGTCCACCAATACCAGGAACTATTAATCCACGCTGAATCAGCCAAGGCTGTAGCTCATTCCATGAAATTTATTCAAAAGCAATACCATGAGAAATCCGAGGTCCTCCCCGGTTTCTTTTTAGCGCGGATCAACACCCCATCAACTTTTGTCAATCAATCCCTGCGTTCGCTCAATGTTCGCCAGGTCTACGGAGTAGATATCTTACTTGTTCGACGCTCGTTGGATGGTGAAGAGAAGGATCTCATCCCGGATGTGAACGACAAGCTTCATTCCTCGGATCAGCTACTCATTTTTGGCGAACAAGCCAAAGTTGAGCTCTTGTGTAGTGCCCATTAGACTAAAACCTATTTCATAACAATCCAGACATGGAGAGCGACTAGCTTTCTGATACGACATTCATTCCTTGTAAATATTGTTTGCAATTGAGACTTAGTCGCATATATATTATTGCATGTTAATGACAATTATGCCCAAAGGAATAAAATGAATATAAAATCTCTGATTCTTCTAGCCGCCCTGCTTCCTCTCTTTAGCCTCCAGGCAGATGGAAGACGCTATGTCTGGACCTATGAATACCAAACCCTCCATCGTGGAGAAGCCGAGCTGGAATCCTATACGGAGTTCTCGCACCTCAATACGGATTCAGGTCGACAAGCCACAACGACCTTGCAATACGAATACGAAATCGGGATGAACAATTGGTTCGATGTGGGCATCTATCAAAAATTTAAACAAGCTCACGAATCGCCCATTGCCTATGATGGTTTCAAGCTCAGGATGCGCTTCAAGCTTGGAGAAAAAGGTCGTTGGCCGCTTGATCCCCTGATCTATCTGGAATACAAAGATAACGCCGCCTTTGATCATTCCGCGCTGGAAACCAAACTCATTCTGGCCCGAGATTTTGAAAAGCTCAACGTTTCACTCAATCCAGTACTTGAATTTGAGTTTGATGAAGATGAGACTGGAGTTGAATTTGAGTATACGGCCGGACTCAGTTACCGTGTCCACCCTATTTTAAGTCTGGGTCTTGAAACCAAAGGCAACGCTGATCAGTTTTACTGGGGTCCTACCCTATCTCATGGTAAAAATGATTTGTGGTTTGGCATTGGGCTGCTCATCCCCGGCCCTGAAACCGCCAGTACAGATCGTTTGATTCGGTTTATCATCGGAGTAGGTCTTTAGGACTGGCTCCGAATTATGAATCTGTTTTCCAATAGTCTTTGAGAAGTTCGGAGACCCAACCTGGTTGCTTTGTATCCCGAGGCGTAAACTCATGAAAAACGGGTTTGATATCAAGGATGGGCGATCCATTCACAGCATCTAGGCCCTGGACAGTCAGAACACTATCTTTTACATCCAGAATCCTGGCAGTGCAGAGCCCAATTGGGTTGGGATGGTGGGCTGAGCGCTGAGCCAATAATCCCAGCTTTGGCCAGTTCTTATTATTGCGGGGATGCCTGGAAGCTGGTACTTTTTTGTCCGCTGGAATCCGATGAAAAACAAAAATGACCTCGACATGTGAGAAGGTTTCAAGCCCTTTGAATAATTCACTTGAAAAATTCTCTCTGAGAATAATTTCTGAAACCACTTCTCCCCAATCATCATCAGCCAGATGATCCCGGTCATTTGAGACAAAGGCAATCGGGATGAGCTCGATTTTATCCATCTCTTTGAACTCTCTATCATTGTTTTGTTTCTGGTTCATGTCTATATCGCACCTTTTAAATATGCTTGACGTCGTTCCTCGGGAAATTTTTCAATGGCGTATCTGAGCATGGTTCGCGGCATGGCCTGGTAATGTTTTTGTAAAAAGGCTTCTTCGGTGGGTCGACTCCGGTTTCCAGCCTCCCGCAACATCCAACCCACAGCCTTATGTATTAGATCTTCTTTATCATTGAGCAAAATTTCTGCAAGCTTCAGGGTATCTTGAAAATCGTATTGACGAATAAAATAATACGTAGCAATAATGGCTACTCTACGCTCCCACAAATCCTCGGATCTGGCTAATACCTCAAGCGGGTATCGATCCTTATCAAAGAGATAGTGCCCTACAATTTGCAGGGCGGAACTGTCGACAAGATCCCAATTATTGATATATTCAATGTTGTCGAGATAATCTTTATATATTTGGGTTTTGCCAGTGGCGTCTGCAAGGTTGTAAAGATTTACGAGAAGGAAGAGTGCACTAAGCCGGGCTTCATGATATGATGAGTGCAGTAAATCGAGGGTATCCGACCTGGTAGCCTGCTTATATCGTTTTGCCAACGCTCTTTGATGCGGAACCTTGATACCCAGAAAAACATCTCCTTCGCCATACTCTCCCTTGCCCGTTTTGAAGAAACGCTGAGAATGCTGAGCGCGCTCAGGATCACCCATATCTATCAATTCCCCCACGATTTGATCAGCAAGCTTAGACATGGTTATCTCCAATTCTCAATTACAACATGCACAAAAATCTATATATCCGGCCAGTTGTTCTGTTGAGCATACCTGGCAAGTTTTGGTGTCGGATTGACAACAATAGGATGATTCACTTGCTTCATCATAGGAATATCCAGCTCTGAGTTCCCATAGGAATATGATTGTGCCAGATCAATTCCATGGATTTCGGCCAGAACCTTCGCCAGGGTGACTTTGGCTTCTCCCACACAGATTGGACCCTTTGACCTGCCTGAGAATAATCCATCATTGTCTATCTCCAGATGCGAGCATAGCAAATGGTCAATACCAAGATCCTCGATGACTGGCTTGAGATAATATTCTATGGAACCTGTAACCAAAACCGTCTGGTGTCCCTGCTCCTGATGCCAAAGCAATTTTTGAGTCACTGCAGGTGACAAGTTGGGTTGCAGATGCTCATCGTAAAAGCTCTGGGCTGAGTCAATAAACGGCTGAGGATCGCGACCTTTATAAAAACTCAGAAATGTCCTGGCGATAATTTTTTCGTTAATAAGCCCAGCTTTTTTCAGCAGCATGCTGATGGCCATTTTCAACATGAATGTTTTGGTGAGATAGCCCTGCTCCCTAAGAACTTTAAATCCTATTCCGGCGCTGTCTATAGCCAGGAGGGTTTCATCAAAATCAAAAAAAGCCGCTATGGCTGAGGGCTGCTTTTGCTTCATATCAACTCTTTAGTTTATAAAAATTTTTGGTTTCAACTCGTTACTTATTTTGACGAGTTTAAGCATATTCTTCAGGAGTACTTTTAAGCGATTATTCCTTCAAAAACAAGGTTTTTAGATAAATCATACCGTCTCAATTAGTTTGTAATTTTTACTAACTAATGCTTGAACAACCTGTCTAGACATGTTATCCTGTTCCCATAATTGAAAATTGAGGTTGTACTATGAATATTGTTGATAGATTCATTACCAAAGCACAGGATAATCCTGCCCGTATCGTCTACCCAGAAGCGAGTGATCCACGAATTTTGGAGGCTGTTGTACAGGTCCAGAAACGAGGAATCGCTCAACCTGTTTTAGTTGGAAATCCGGATCAGGTTAAAGCCCTGGCGACTGAGCTCGGTCTTGCTTTAACTGGAATCGAAATCATCGACAGTAAAAGTGATTCCCGCCTTGATACCTACTCTCAAGCTTATGCAAAAAAACGTGACCTCAGGGAAGCCATTGCAAAAAAATTGGTTCGAAAACCACTTTCCTTTGGTGGAATGATGGTGAGTCAGGGTGAAGCTGATGGTATGGTAGCTGGTGTTGCAACTGCCACCAGCATTGTGATTCAGACCGCAACCCTTACAGTGGGATTTCAAGAGAGTCTATCAACCCCGAGCAGCTTCTTTATCATGATTATTCCAGAGTTTCAGGGTGAGCAGGATAAGATTTTTCTCTTCGCTGATTCAGCTGTCAACATTCAGCCCAACGCCCAACAACTAGCAGAAATCGCTATTGCCTCTGGAACCAATGCCAAAGCCCTACTTGGTATCAACCCAAAAATTGCCTTTCTGTCCTTTTCAACCAAAGGTTCGGCTGGACATGAAGATGCGGATAAGGTTATTGAAGCGCTGTCAATAGCGGGCAAGATCAATCCAGAATTTGATATGGATGGCGAACTTCAACTTGATGCAGCAATTGTCCCCAGTGTGGCGGCAAAAAAGGTCAAGGAAAGTACTGTGGCAGGCCAGGCCAATGTTCTGGTATTTCCAGATCTTGATGCTGGAAATATCGGTTATAAGCTGGTGCAGTATATGGCCAACGCCAAAGCTATCGGACCGATACTTCAGGGTTTCGCAAAACCAGTCAATGACATGAGCCGCGGCGCCAGTGTGGATGATCTCATTGCTGTTTCAGCCATAACTTCTGTTCAGGCAAAGGGATAATCCACATATGAAAATCCTGGTATTTAATTGCGGCAGTTCTTCGATAAAGTTCAAGCTCTTTCATATGCCCGATGAAAATGTACTGGCAGAAGGTCTTGTAGAACGCGTTGGCTCAAAAGACGCCTTCGCCTCCCTGAAAACACCACAGGGAAAAACCGAAACCAATCTTTCCATTGTTGACTATCCCTCCGGATTTTCTGTCATCAAAAGTATGCTGCTCAATCCAGAGCATGGCGCGATTAAGTCACTGTCTGAGGTAAATGCCTGTGGTCATCGTGTTGTACACGGCGGTGAAAGTTTTGGTGGTTCCATGCCCATTGATGATGAGCTGGAAACTGGAATTGAAGCCGTTTTTGAACTGGCCCCCCTACACAACCCACCCAACCTGACTGGTATCCAACAAGCCCGACTTATTTTTGGTGATATTCCCCAGGTTGCCTGTTTTGATACCGCTTTCCATCACTCTATCCCAGAGCGAGCCTACCGTTATGCCCTACCAGAGAAGCTTTATACCGAGTACAAAGTAAGACGCTATGGCTTTCATGGTATGTCTCACCAATTTGTAGCCCGGCAAGCCGCGCAGATGCTGGGGATGCATAAATATTCTGTTAATCTGATCACTTGTCATCTTGGTAATGGATCCTCTGTTGCAGCCATTAGGGACGGACATTCCGTAGATACCAGTATGGGCCTTACTCCCCTTGAGGGTCTGGTCATGGGAACCCGTAGTGGAGATCTTGACCCCGGAATTCTATTCTACCTCTGTCGCAAAGGTTACGATACAGATAGCCTGGATACTTTACTCAACAAACAGTCCGGTTTACTGGGAATCTCAGGTAGTTCAAATGATGTCCGCGATCTTGAATTGAAAGCAGATGGGGGCGATGAAAGAGCTGAGCTTGCTCTGGATATTTTCGCCTATCGGATCAAAAAATATATCGGTGCCTATATGGCAGTTTTAAACCGGGTAGATGCCATCGTGTTTACTGGTGGTATTGGTGAAAATGGTGCTGCCATGCGCAATCGAATATTGTCCAACATGGATCAGCAGGGAATCATTATCGACGAAATGAGAAATTCTGTCCACGCTGGTGTTCCAGGGGAAATTCAAGCGCAAACTTCCAGAATAAAAGTCATGATCATACCCACCAACGAGGAACTGGCTATTGCTCGTGATACCTTCAAATTGACCAAGAATTGATACGCATAAACAAGGAGATTTGATATGTCAACTTTAGAACGAATTAAAAATGTAGCGGCTGAGCTTTTAAAAGTCGAGGGCTCTCGTGTCCAGGAATCCTCCCGTTTTGTAGAGGACCTCGGCGCTGATTCAATGCAATCCATCGAACTTGTCGCCGCCTTTGAGGAAGAGTTTGACATCGAAATGGACGAAGATGCTGCTCTCGGTGTAAAAACGGTTGGTGATGCAGTTGGATTTATTGACAAGGTTCTGGCCGAGGGATAATCCATTTTGAATCCAGGACAACTTCTACAGGACACCCATATTGACAAGAGTAGTTATATCCCTCTTTATATCCAAGTTAGGGATATTCTAAAAGAGCTTATCAATAATGGTAAACTCAAACCGGGAGAGCAAATTCCCAGTGAAAATGAGCTCTCTGCTGAATACAATATCAGTCGTATGACAGTACGTCAAGCCAGCCAGGAACTTATGCGCGAAGGACTTATTGTCATCCGACGCGGCGAAGGAACCTTCGTTCACTCGGCCTCCCATACTCAAATGCTGCTAAAGCTGGAAGGCTTTTCCTCGGAGATGGCCAAGTTGGGCTATCGAAATCATTCACGGGTCCTGGATATTCAGATGATTGAAGCCTTTGATTCGTTTGAAATGGCCTATTCTGGCCTGGAGAAGGAACCTGGAGATACCCTTGTACGAATTCGTAGGGTGCGTTATGTAGAGGAAACTCCCTTTGCGATTGAAACATCCTTCTTGCCTCTGGCGACAGGTCAGGGTCTTATGGAGCCACGTATGGCAGATGACGCATCCATCTATAACTATATCGAAAATGAATTGCACATTCGACTATCTCGGGCAGATCATGTGATTCAACCTGGACTGGCCGATCGGGAGAGTGCTGAACTGCTGGAGATTGCCAAGGGAAGTCCTGTTCTGAATTTGCATGGAACGACTTTTTCCATGACCAATAAACCCGTGGAATACCTTGAGGGTATTTATCGCGGTGATAAATATGAACTCAAAGTTGTGATCACTAAATAGGAAAGCACATATGATTACTCCACAATATTTAGCCCTGAGCCCTGAAGCCATTAAAGTTTTGGAAGGGAATGGCTGTTGGTCAAGAAGCTGGTCCAAGGTAAAAGTGACCAAGGGATTTGACCCCACACGTATTGCCGGAACCATTTTTCGAGGTGAAGTACGTATTGGAAACTTGGATGGTGATTTTGTGCCCAAAGACGAAATTCGGCGCTATGCTGGAATATTTGATGCCAATCTCCATAATGTTGTCATCGGGGATAATTGCCACATTTCAAATATCAATGGCTGGCTCTCCAATCTGGTGATTGAAAATAACGTGCTCATGGAAAACGTGGGGTCCATAGTTTGCCAGGGGGAAACCAGCTTTGGAAATGGTCACCCCATTGAAGTCCTCAATGAAGGTGGCGGCCGCGAACTCAAGATCACAGCTATGACCAGCGCCCAGACTGCTTATTTGTCTACCATGTATCGACATGATACTGATCTGATTAAGGCACTGGATCAAATCGCTGATGATTATGCCAGCAGCGTTCGCTCCAATCGGGCTACCATTGGCGAAGGTGCAAAACTATTTCACTGCCAGAATATCGTCAACGTCAATATCGGACAAGGTGCTATTCTGCGGGGCATTCAAAACCTGAAAGAAGGCACCATCGCTTCATCTCTGGAAGCACCTACCTTTGTTGGAGACGGTGTGATTGCCAAAGATTTCATTATTCAGAAGGGCGCCTATGTTTCAGATGGTGCTTTACTGGCTTCGACACTGATTGGCGAAGCCTCAAAAATCGGCAAGCAATTCTCCGCTGAGAACTCCGTGATGTTTTGCAATTCGGAGGGGTTTCACAGTGAGGTCTGCTCCATTTTTGGAGGCCCCTACACGGTGACACATCATCGCTCAACACTCCTGATTGCAGGTATGTTCTCCCTATTTAATGCTGGTAGCGGTACCAACCAATCCAACCATATGTACAAACTAGGGCCTCTCCATCAGGGCATCATTGAGCGTGGTGGCAAGACCGGTTCATCTTCCTATCTGCTCTGGCCATCCCGCATTGGAGCTTTCTCAGCCATTATGGGTAAACACTACGCCAATTTTGACAGTTCCGACTTTCCCTTCTCTTATGTCAACGAGGATGGGGGTCAATCCACTCTGGTCCCCGGTATGAACTTTTTCACCGTGGGTACCATGCGTGATGGTCTCAAATGGCCAACCCGTGATGGTCGCAAAAATGCAGACAAACTGGATCAACTCAATTTTGAAGTTTTATCCCCTTATACTGGACAAAAAATGATGCGGGGTCAATCCATTCTGCTTGATTTGTATGCCGCAGCGGAGAAAGGGCAGGAATATGTGAGCCATCAGGGAATTTTGATTAAACGCCTGCTCCTGAAAACTTGTAGTCGTTATTACCGCATGGCGCTTGAGAAATATCTCGGAGACGCCCTGGTTGCTCGGCTGCAGGATAACCCAAAATCAGACTTGCAGGCCTTGACCACTCCACTTGAAGGCGCTAAAGATGGCGATAGTACCTGGGTGGATGTTTCAGGTTTACTCTGTTCACAGCCCCGCCTCAACAACCTGCTGGAAAACATTAAGGCTGGTAAGGTGGCTGACGTGCACTCATTGCAGGGTGAACTGCAAAAAATTCATGGAAGTTATGCTGTTGATGAATGGTCCTGGGTAATTCAGGCCATACCGCAGGTCTGTGGTTTTGAAACCCTCACATCTGAAAACCTCAAAACCGTCCTGGAAAAATGGAAGATATCCTCCAACAAGTTACTCAACATGGTTGAAATGGATGCCTCAAAGGAATTTGAGGGTAATGTGAGAACTGGTTTTGGAATTGATGGTCATCGGGATGATGACTTTGATAAGGTTCGAGGAGATTTCGAATCCAACTCGTTTAAAAAACAGCTAGATGAAATGAGACAGAAGGTCGAGAGTAATTATGACCAAAGCCTCACCATCTTAAACAACTTATAAACTGGAGCAAAAATGAGACTGATTATTCAAACCAATTATGATCGACTGAGCAAATGGACCGCGCATTATATCGCCAGGAGTATCAACGAATTTGGTCCCACAAAGGACAAGCCATATGTCCTGGGTCTTCCTACAGGATCATCCCCAGTGGGTACCTACAAGGAGATTGTCACGCTGGTCAAAGAAGGCCTGGTTTCCTTTGAAAATGTAATCACCTTTAATATGGATGAGTACGTCAGCATTCGTGAGGGACACCCTGAAAGTTATCATTCATTTATGCGACAGAATCTTTTCAATCACATCGGTATTCCTGAAGAGAATATCAATATTCTGGATGGGAATGCCAAGGATCTGGTGGCTGAATGTGATGCCTTCGAGGCCAAGATTAAGTCGGTCGGGGGTATTCGTCTCTTCCTGGGTGGCATTGGTCCTGACGGGCATATCGCTTTCAATGAACCCGGTTCTTCACTCTATTCCAGGACGCGCGTTAAAACCTTGACCTACGATACCCGAATTGCGAATTCCCGATTTTTTGGGAATGATATTGAGTCCGTTCCCAAGCTTGCTCTAACGGTTGGGGTAGGAACCGTGACAGACTCTATGGAGGTAGTATTGATTGTTAATGGTCACTCAAAATCCAGGGCTCTTTATAAGATGATTGAAGAAGGTGTTAATCACATGTGGACATCTTCAGCGCTACAGTTGCATCCAAAATCCATGGTTGTCTGTGATGAGGATGCTACCTACGAACTGAAACACGGTACTTATCGATATTTTAGAGATATTGAGAAGGAGAACCTGGAACCATTTGACGTTAAATAGTTGTCTTTCGTTGTACATCTGCCTCAAAAGAAGCCCCTGATTTCAGGGGCTTCTTGGTCTAAAGGCTCTCTCTCCACAATTAAGCGAAAATTGTTCTGAGATTACTTCAAGAGCAGGATCTTTCTCGTGTCCTGGCCCTGACTGTGATCTAGCATGGCAATGTAAACACCACTGGGAAGTTCTGCCCCAGCATCATCTCTGGTATTCCAAACCACTTGATGTGAACCTGCCGAAAAATCAGAGGCCAGCAATTGCCGCACTACACGGCCTTTCCCATCAAATATTGAAAGCGCTGCATAACCCTCAACAGGTAGCTCAAATTGAATCTGGGCTTGCCCATTAAAGGGATTCGGGAACACTGATATCAACTCATACTTTATCGGGGACTCAGTCTCTCCAACCGTCCCAGTGACCAACAACAACTCATTCAGAACAGCGGTAATCGCAGTTTCGTTGTATCCAATTGAGTTATAGCGAACTACGCCATCGGTATCAATAATAGTGTTTCTGGGGATGGCTCCAGTACCGAAATCACTCCAGATACCTGATCCACGATCATCAGCTATGGGATAGGTGGCGCCAAGGTTTGCCCAGGCTTGACAACTCAGGGAATTAAAATCGTTTCCCAGAGACACGATCAATAATCCATCTTCGGCTCGTGATTGGTGAAAATTTTCCAGGTGTGGAACCTCCACACGACAGCTACCTCACCATGACTCAAAAAAATTCAACCAGACAACCCGTGTCGCCAGGCCTTGTTCTGGTTCTAATAAAGTCCCCAGGGTCGAGTTTCCAGAGCCATTGGCACAGATACTCACAACCTTATCTCTGGTTGTCTGGCTGATGGTTTGGCCCACAGAGTATTGACCCAGAGCCATTGAAGCAAACAAGTTTATGTTGAGTACCAGGGCAATGGTAAGCGTCCTGGTCCGATTTTTATTTTTCATTCTATCTCCATTGATAATTCAAATCGACTCATGTCAATTCCCAAGCAATTCCAATTTAGAAGGGGGAATAAAAACAAGTGTCATATCACTGACACTTCGCTCATAAGCGCATCCTGAAAATTCTTAGCTGTATGTTGTTTTTATTCCCTTAATTCAATAATATTTTAGGATATATTGCCCGGTACTTAAAATATTTTAGGGGAATACTATGATTGACGATCGCGATATTCAGATTTTGGAATTACTTCAGGAAAACGGACGTGCCACAGCCAGCGAGATAGCTAAAATTGTACAGCTCTCAATTCCTGCTATAGGTGAGCGGATGAAAAAGCTCCACGAGAGGGGTCTCATTAAAGGCTACTCCACCATACTTGATCATAAAAAGGCCGGTTTGGATCTCACCGCTTTTGTTTTTATAGTCAGCGAACATTCCGATCACTACGACAAGTTTGTTGAAAAAGCCGCTGAGTCTAAATCCGTCCTGGAATGCCACTCCATCATAGGTGCTGGGTCTCATATTCTTAAGGTGAGAGCCAGAAACTCACAAGCCCTGGAAGATTTGCTGTATGAGATTCAGAATTGGCCTGGTGTGAATCGTACCCAATCCAACCTGGTGTTATCCACCTATAAAGAGAGTACGGCCATTGATTTGCAAACCCTGGCACCTGAAAACCAATAAACCTCTTAATTATTCAGATGTTTTTAAGGCAATCGCCTTATATGTTTAAATAAATTTCCGAGATAACTTAATTTATTATTGACATTTGATCATATCGCCTGTTAATTGTATGCCATGTTAGTTAAATCTGCCTATCAATTAGCCATTCTCTTGAGGAGTCTCTCCCATGTCAAAGATTAAAGCTGAATATATCTGGATTGATGGGCACCGCCCCACATCCAAACTTCGTTCAAAAACAAAAATTATTGATGGTCCCGTCACCTCCTTGGACCAGATACCTGAATGGGGTTTTGATGGCTCCAGCACCAGCCAGGCTGAGGGACATGACAGCGACCGTTCGCTACATCCTGTATCTTTTTATCCAGACCCCATTCGTGGTGGCGACAATATTCTGGTTATGAATGCTGTCTGTTATCCTGATGGTAAATCCCATGAATCAAATAAACGGGATCATCTCGTTGAGGTTTCCAAAAAATTTGAATCTGAAGAAGCATGGTTTGGAATTGAACAGGAATACACCTTTTTCCAGGGTCGCGCCCCTCTGGGTTGGCCTGATGGTGGATATCCAGCGCCGCAGGGTCCTTTTTACTGTGGTGTCGGCGCCGATGAGGTCTTTGGTCGAGATATTGTAGAAGATCACATGGAGGCCTGTTTACGGGCTGGCATTGGCATCTCTGGTGTCAACGCTGAAGTTATGCCAGGTCAGTGGGAGTTTCAGATTGGACCATTGGGACCTCTGGAGAGTGGCGATCAACTGTGGATGGCTCGCTGGTTACTCTATCGTATTGCAGAAGAATATGGCGTCAATGCCAGTATTCACCCCAAACCTGTGAAGGGTGACTGGAACGGTGCCGGAGCACACACCAACTTTAGCACCAAAGCCATGCGAAATGCGGGTGGATTTGACGTTGTTGAGACTGCCTGTAAAAAGCTTGGCGAAAAACATGAAGAGCACATCGCTGTCTATGGTGCCCACAATGAAGAACGTCTCACCGGGTTGCATGAGACCTGCTCCATTCATGAATTCCGCTATGGCGTGAGTGATCGTGGAGCATCCGTTCGCATCCCTCTTCAAACTGTGAAAGATGGGAAGGGTTACCTGGAAGATCGTCGCCCATCAGCCAATATGGACCCCTATGAAGTTTGTGCCATTTTGTTGGAGACAGTCTGCTCCTAAAGATCGCCCCTGGCGGCTGAGGCTCTCGAAAACGAAGGGTAATTACCTGAGCATTAAGGACACTTCGTCCCTCGACTCCGCTCGGGATGACACAAGCTTCGTGTCCAGATCCATCCCGGAGATTGAGGTGTTATACTGAGTTTATCGAAGTGCTCTCGAAAACGAAGGGAACCTATCCACGAACATGGGCGCTTCGAGAACCTCAGCGTCCTAGCTCATCACAAGGCTTTTGAAAGTTTTTATGTTCTTGAAAAATGTCTAATCGCGGGCAAACAGAGAGCGATACTCGGGGTGCAGACGCAGCAAATCAGCATGCTGACCCTCCTCATAAATCTGACCCTCTTTGATCCAGATGACCCGATCCATTTCTGCGGCGGTAGCTTCGCGATGTGTGGCCACTAAAAATAGAGCTTCTGAATAATCCGTATTGATGTTCCGCCACAGAATCTTCTCTGTATTCAGATCCAGGGCTGAAGTCACATCATCAAAGATGTAGATGGGTGTATCACCGTAAAAGGCACGCGCCAGAGCCACTCGAGCCCGTTGTCCTCCACTGAGCCCTACCCCACCCTGCTCCAACATCTTGTCCAGATCTAACTCGCCTCCAATCACAGCTGCCTGTGCAATGGTGATCAGACTTTTGGACGCATCACGCCCCATGCTGATGTTGTCGGTGACCGTGCCACTGAAAAGCTCAATATCCTGAGGAACATATCCAATGCTTTGAGCCCTGGAAGCATCACTAAGTTCACTGAGACGAACATCGTTGAGCTCCACCGATCCAGCATGGGGAACGAGCCAACCAGAGATTAATTTCAGCAATACTGTTTTTCCTGAACCAACTTCTCCCACGACTCCAATTTTTTCACCAGGCCTGGCTCTAAAGTTAATTGATTTGATGACGTCAGCAGCCTCATCGGGAAAACGATAGCGTAAATCCTTCACCTGGAGGATATGGATGGGTGGCTCAACCACCGTAGCATGCACGGGTTTGTTCTCAAATTTTTCAATCTCTTCCAGACGATCCACCGAGGATTCGGCCATTTTTAGCGAAACAAAAAACCAGGAAATAGTCCAAATTGGTTCTGTGATGCCTGTCATATAGGCAATAAAGGCATAAAAAGTACCCAGGGTGATTTCAGCGTGAATCACATAATAGCCACCCAGAAACAGGATCACTACCAGGCCAACCTGATTGATAAGACTTCCCAGGCTTTCCAGAAAGGAGCGTATATACACGACTCGCTCCTCAGCATTCTTGCGCACTTCCATATTACTTTTAAAAAGACGTTCTTGAGCTTGCTCCATGACAAATCCGATGACAATTCTTATTCCAGAGAAAGCGCTTTCAAGAATGTTGTTGGTTTGCGAGATTGTCTGTTGGCGCTTTTTATAAGCCTCGTGCTGCAGATGTTCCGTTTTGCTCATCGCCCAGACAATGAGAGGCAGTGGAGACACCGCCAGCAAGGTTAATTTCCAATGGAGCGTCATCATGACGGCGATGGAGAACAATAGGGTGAAGCCTGCTTCAATGGGACGCATAATGCCGGAATTTCCGAACCAGGCTAATTTCACATCCCCATCAATATCATCTGAGAAACGGGTGATGAGATCCCCCGATCTGAACTCGTTGAAAAAAGCGGGGTCTTTCCGCAGCAGGTTTTCGAAATGGAATAGCTTGATATCCATTCCCAGGATCAGATTCATGATATAGCGTGAAGATGGTAAAATCCAACGCGTGAGGGTTCGAGCCAGCCCAACCACAAGAATAAGCCAAACATAGAACTGCACTTCAGTCGTTGAACTGCCTGCCGACAGTGAATCGATGACATATTTGAATATGATGGGATATGTCGTACTGAGGGCAATACTTACCACGGTAATCAACATGACCCAGCTAATACCCTTCCAGCGTTGGCGCCAGTAGGGTGCAAACCAACCCAGGACGTGTTTCGTGGCGCCTAAAAGAGCCATTAGAGCATCTCCTTCTCAGGATCCACATGAGACAGTAGGTCAAAATATGCGCCCCGCAATCGGATCAACTCAGCATGGCTTCCAGATTCTGTGATCTCACCATCTCTTACAAAAAGAATGGATGTCGCCCGACGAATTGTACTGAGGCGGTGAGCCACTATAAAAGAAGTCCGCCCCTCAGTAAGCTTTTTCATGGTGGCCTGGATTCTCAGTTCTGTTCCTGGATCAACTGATGATGTCGCTTCATCCAACACCAATACCTCAGGCTTGACAGCCAACGCTCGAGCAAAGGCAATCAGTTGCCTCTGGCCATATGAAAAGCCTTCTCCACTCTCCTTTAGCACGGTTGCATAACCCTCGGATCGAGCCACAATACTGTCGTGAATATCTGTTAGGTTGGTAGCTCCTTCAAGATCCTGCTGGGTCACCTCAGGTCGAAAAGCCCTTAAGTTTTCATCTATTGGTGCTGGAAAAAGAAACAGATCCTGGAGTACCAGACCAAACCGGCGTCGATATGCCGCCACATCGAATTCCCTGATATCAATTCCATTGAGCAGAATGCGACCGGATTGTGGATCTCTGAAACGGCAGATCAAATTGATGATAGTTGATTTGCCACCACCGGTAGGACCAACAAAAGCGACTTGATCTCCACCACCGATCTCAAAACTCATATCTTTGATGATCATATTGTCATCAGAATATCCAAAACTAACCTTCTCAAAAACGATGCTTTCGATTTGCTGAGGTAAATCATCAGGGTCTGGTTTGGTTTCGATATAGGGTGTGTCTTCCAGTGTGGAAAAAATCCGGTCAGCAGCACCTCCTGCAGATTGGAGTTGCGAGATCTGTTCAGTAAACATAAAAATGGGCCAGTAAATCTGGGCAATATATTGGGCAAAGAGTACCAGGGCACCTATGGTCAGACTCCCATCATTGACCCACCTCACTCCGAGCATAAGCACAATTACAGTGGCACCCACTTCCATAAAGCCCAATCCCTGGAAAATACCATAATTGATGAAATTCATCTTGATGCTGAAGCGGTTGAAGTCTTCTGTAGATTTGCGGACCCGGCCGATGGCCCAATCGGTTCGATCAAAGACCTGTAGAATACTGGCCGAGCGTACAAACTCGCTGAGGACACCTATCATTTTTGAAAAATTGGCTCTGTCCTTGCGAAAATAAGGTCTGAAATATCTAAAGGAGAACCAGGCGATAAAGATGACCAGGGGAAATATAGCCAACGTAATGAGCATAAAGCGCATATCGACGGTGGCTAGAATAATGAAGGCACCGATGATCATTCCAAGAGACATAAGCAGACGCTGAGCCATGGTGGAGGTCACTGCAATTATTCGCTGGGGATCCGATTCTATCCGACTTACCAATTGCCCGGTCGAGGTAGATTCAGCAAAAGGCAAACCCAGCTTTAAAGCGTGGGAAAAGAGAGCGACCTTGAGATCATTAACTGCGAAAATACCTGCTTTTTGCGCCATCCAGTTGCTATAAAAACCAAAGATGGCTGACAATATCATGGTCAGGAGATACAGCCCAGCCGACCAGGCCAGTGCATTAAAGTCTCCACTTGGAATATCAGAGTCAATGATATGTTTCAGAATAATCGGTTGGAACAAGACCAGGATAACACCAATAAACGCCCACACCAGTGCAAAGAAGAAGGTCCGGTTATAGGGTTTTACAAATGGATATACGCCCTGAACCATCTCCTTAAAGGAGTAGGTTTTGGAGTTATCGTCATCCAGGCTAAAATCTTCATCCCACCACATCCTGCTAGGTAGTCCGAAAACAATACAATTGGAAGGGAAGAATGCTTAGAATGACTCCCAAATCCAGAGTGTGCTTATCTGACACACGATGGTGAGCTGTCTAATCCAATGCATCTTATAGATCTTTTAATATTTTTATGCCGTTTTCGTTTTCAGGATTGAGTTCAATCGATTTTAGATAATTTGCTTTGGCTTTGTCAATTTCATTGATCTTCAGATATGCTTCTCCCAGACTATCATAAGCATTCCATGATTCTGGATATTCCATGACATTCAATTCGAAGATTTCTACAGACTCATCAAGCCTTGCTGCAAAAAGATATTCATAGCCTAACGCGTTCATGGGGGCTTCGAAAAAAATCTTTGCTTCTGGCTGAGCCGCTTTGATTTCAAGATATTGATTTTTGGCCGGCTCAATCCCTGATTCCTTGATCAGTCTAATAAAATCCTTACTACTTTCAATTAGATCTATTCTTTCGCCAATAATCTTATCTGCTGATTGAGACCACTTTTTTAATTCCGGTTTGGAAACTTGTTCGATGGATTCAGCCCACAGCTTAATTGCTTCCGTAAAATGTCCAGGTTCGTCAGCAAACATATTATGCCCAGAGTTCTCTAAGACCTGAACACTGGCATTGGGGTGGTACTTAGCCATTAGGGCAGGCTTGTCTGCTTTCCAGATCAAATCATATTTCCCTTCAAGGATTAGTGTTGGTACCGGGCATTCCAGAAAGGCATCTTTAAAACTGTACACGGCCCAATCCGAGGTATACAAGGGATCAGCAACAAAATCGTATAACCCATTCTGAGCCATTCTTTCCCGTGTTGGTTTATAAAAGCTTCCCCTTTTCCAGCCACCGTTTATATCCTTATTGAAAAGGTATTGGGCCATACTGATCTTTCGTGCAATCGCCATCGCGCGCAACTCAGCAATCTTCTCACTCTCTTCTTCAGAATAATACTCCTGAGCCCTGCCAGCTCGGAACTCTTCAATGTCCATCATGGGAACCGAGCCAATTAGAACCTGGCCAAGAACATGTTGGGGATATTTAATTGTATAATATTGAGCCAAGCCCCCACCAAAGGAGTGTCCAGCTACAATCCATTTATCTATTTTTAATGAGATGCGAAGCTTTTCTAAATCCTCCACCGCTTGCTCAAAAGAATATCCAGGACCCGGCGTATAATCAGATAGACCACAGCCTCTCTGGTCATAGTATATCACCTGAAATCCTTTGCTTAATTCCGATAACCAGGGATGAAAAATATGATGTGAGTCACCAGGACCACCGTTTATGAGAACCAGAGGCGTTCCTGACCCTTCAATTTCGCAGTAAAGTTTGGAGTCACCAATATCTACGAATCGCTTTTCAATGTCCATGGCATCGCAGAGCCTGGGGCTTTGTGGCAATTCAAGATAGAGGCTATCCTCAAGGGTGGTGATATTATCAAGAATAGACTCACGAGCTGGAATGGTATGGCCGCAACTGGATAGTGTTAGAATTGCGATAATGGAGACAGTAAAAAATTTGATTTGTTTCATGATCATTCCCCTGGCTTGAAATTATTCAATTGAACAAAACTAAATCAAAGTACCTCAGCAGCCAGGCTACATTGTTCAGAGGTTCAATCAATCGTTCAGCGGTATGCAGCTTCGCTGATTGTGACTAAGAAATGTAAGTATATTTTATTCCTTTGCGATAAACAGATTTGAAACCTAATATTATTCTGCATGCAAACTTGAAACAACCAAAGCGATGACAAGGACTACCCCTAAAAAATGCCCCTGGTTGCCCACACAGCTCTCCCTACATTTGAACTGCTTAAACAGCAGGGTAAAGAGATTCTGGAAGTAGACCAGGCTTCTAGTCAAAATTTACCTGAATTACACATTGGTTTTTTGAATCTCATGCCCAATTCGGCTTTTAAAGCTACAGAGCGGCAGTTTCTATACCTGGTGGGAAGTTCAAACCAGAATATCCACTACTATATCCATCCGTTTAGCATCACTGGGGTCAATCGTGATGAACAGATCCAGGCGTATATCGATACCTATTACACAAGCTTAGATACAGTAAAAGCCTCTGGTCTGGATGCCCTCATCATTACCGGCACCAATCCAGCTAACTCATCTCTGGAGTTGGAGCCTTTCTGGGAACCCCTGGGAGAGGTTATTGACTGGGCGACAGAAAATGTAACCTCGCTGATGTGTTCATGTCTGGCCGTTCACGCCATCGTGAAACACATGCATAATATCGAGCGACAACCATTGCAGAAGAAGCGCTGGGGTGTTTACAGTCATGAAATTACCCCTTTGAAACATCCCCTCCTGAAAAATGTCAATAGCCCCTTTGATGTCCCTCATTCTAGAAATAATGACATCAGCGCTCAGCAACTTCAAGCAGCTGGTTTCAAGATTCTGGTGGAGAGTGCTGAAAGTGGTGTTCATATGGCAGTCAGTTCAGATTTGTTCAGAATGATCTATCTCCAGGGACATCCAGAGTATGATAAAATCAGCCTGCTGAAAGAGTACAAACGCGAGGTAAATCGCTATTTCGAGAATGCCAGGGAAACCTATCCAGCAAGTCCGGAGAATTATTTTAATCCAGACATCGACGATATAATTCAGCTCTATAGAGATGCTGTGATCATGGCCAGGGAAAGTGGTAATTCGTTACCAGCCTTGCCTGAGGTAGAGATTGAACCCCTTCTGGATAATACCTGGCGTAAAACTGGAGAATCCATCTTCGACAACTGGCTGAGCCTGGTATATCAATTGACAAACAATGATCGGCGGCTTCCCTTTAAAACGGGAATCAACCCTGAAGACCCTTTACAAATTAAGTGAGCCTTGCGAGGTAAATAGAAACGGAGTGTTCCCATCAAACTAGAAACCAAAGCCATACATAGTGGGTACGATTCAGAGGAAACCACCAAATCTGTAGCCGTTCCGATCTATCAGACGGTGGCCTACGAATTCGACAGTGCTCAACATGGTGCAGACCTTTTCAATCTGGAAGTCACTGGCAACATTTATTCACGCATAATGAACCCCACCAATGCTGTGCTGGAAACTAGAGTAGCTGAGATGGAGGGTGGCGTGGCTGCGTTGGCGGTGAGCGCTGGAAGTGCTGCAGTGAATTATGCCATTCTGGCTATTGCTGAGCAGGGCAATAACATCGTTTCTACACCACAAATCTATGGTGGAACCTTCACTCTTTTTAGTCATATGTTTGCCCGATTGGGGATCGAGGCTCGTTTTGCCAAAGACGAAAGCCCGGAAAGCCTTGAGGCACTCATTGATGATAAAACCTCTGCTGTGTTTTGTGAAAGTATAGCCAATCCTGTCGGTGCCTTTATGGATCTTCAAGCCATTGCCGATATGGCGCATTCACATGGCGTACCGCTCATTGTTGACAATACCGTGGCCACCCCCATGCTAATTCGCCCCATTGAATTTGGCGCAGATATTGTGGTCCATTCCCTGACAAAATATATGGGCGGGCATGGCAATTCACTGGGAGGTATTGTGGTGGATTCCGGAAAATTTCCCTGGGCTGAAAATGCTGAACGTTTCCCCATGCTGAATCAACCTGAACCAGCCTATCACAACATGGTGTATACAGAAGCCATGGGTGAATTAGCCTATATCGCCAGGGTCCGAACAGTCCCTCTCCGAAATACTGGATCAGCCTTAAGCCCATTTAATGCATTCCTTATCTTACAGGGTATCGAGACGCTCGCGCTACGTATGGAGCGGCATTGTGAAAACGCCCAGGCTGTAGCAGAATATCTTGAAAAGCACCCTCGCGTTACCTGGGTGAAGTACGCCGGACTCCCCAGCTCCCCATCCTATCCACTAGCCCAAAAGTACAGCAAGGGCAAAGCCTCTGGATTAATGGCTTTTGGAATTAAAGGAGGTATGGAAGCGGGTGAAAAATTCTACGATGCCCTCAAGATCTTCAAACGCTTGGTGAATATTGGAGATGCCAAATCCCTGGCAGCCCACCCTGCTTCCACAACCCACCGTCAATTGGCTGGTGCAGAACTGGAAGCTTCCGGGGTTACGCCCGATATGATCCGACTCTGTGTGGGTATTGAACATATCGACGATATTATTGAGGATCTGGAGCAGGCATTGACTGTGGCAAAAGGATAAATTCTTGCTGGGAAAGGTTTTAATTCCTCGCCAGGTGAAATATCTTCAAATTGTTCAATCTCCAGGCTGAGATTTGAATCCCAGCCTGGAATTGTTTTACCTCCTGATTGGCAGCGATATAGATATTTGATGGGTCATGACCCGGGCTTCCTGGAGTGTGAGATCATCGCTGGGAGCTACAATAAAATCACCCCCGATACTCATATCTTCCAGCATGCCCCCACGCCAGAGCCACTGGGTGTCTACACCGGGACGACCCGTTCCCATGGTGGTTTTTCCAGAATAGCGAATAGTAAAGTCATCAAAATCCATGGCGACCCCCCAGGTGGTAGTCCATTCGACCCAATACTCCTCCTGCTCTCGCTCTGTCACAGCAATAAAATCGGTCTGGTCCAGCCAGTAGTGGATGGAACGCATTTGCATACCCAGTTGAAAAGTCCTGTTAGCATTTTTCCAGCCCAAGCCTGTCCGCAAGACCCAGTTTGAGAAATCAAAATAATTTTCCACTGTTTTGTCTCCAGGACGAATCAACTCCTCTTCACTACTGATCATGTGCGTGTCAGCCTCAGCCCATGTATGGCTTTTGATGGGCTCATAGATAACATCAATACCAAAAGTACTATTCCCGTCAATTTTGGAAATCCCACCTCCCAGATTAAAGCCCAGTGTGGTACCAGGATCCCGGGGAATATTCATGATCTCATAATTTGGAATTTTGGGATGTGTTTTCTGATTCACAGTAAGCATCGAACCATAAGCCCAGCCATATTCATCAACGGGACTTTTGTGGGCAAGATGTAAACCTTGAGTAACCGTGTGATCCAGATTTGTTTCCATGCGCTCGTAAGGAGGAGCGATGCCCCAGTCCATATACATGACTTCATGTTTCATATCTAACTCATTCCGGAGATAAAGCATCTCGATTTCACCTCCTGAACTTAAGGTCCGGCTCAGGCCGACTCGAACATCGGTTAAGCTTCCATCCTGATCTATACTTTCACTATTGGAATATAGCAAGTCCACCCCATCCAGGGCTGATAGCGATGCCCAATAGGCACTCACACCAATACTTGTGCTACCCAATTCCCGTCCAAGGAATCCAGCGAGATATTTGTTCTCAGCAATATTCTCACTCAAAGTACGGATTTCTGGATTCCACCAGGTTTGATTGTCAGCGGTGTTCATAGCCTGGAGGGTAAAGGATGCTCCTCCAAACCAGATTCCTTTATTCCAGACGACAGCCAAGGGCATGGAGCGAGCGTTACCATAACCATTGCCGATGCTATAATAAACAGGAGCGCTGGAAACTTGTATCCCTCCGATAGACCCTCCCTTTGCGGGATTGACCCAATGATCGAGGAGTGAATCAGCCAGGCTGATATGGACTCCTCCCATGCTCATATTCTGACTGGGGAAAATGAGAAACTGATCACCGGTGGCCACGGGAATGGTTTTCAGAGAAATCAATTGAGCTGAGGCTGTGCTCACGCATAGCAGTGCAAGGAGAAGTATGGTAATTTTGCTGACACTAAAATTATTTCTAGGTTGATGTTTATGAATGTGATTCATGGTAGTATTCCTTTCGTTCAATCAGTTCAATCCTGGGTAGCAGTGTAGATGATATTTTCACTACGGATTCTTTGTGTATACTCATATCCAGTGTCAGTGATATCCAAAACAAGGCGCCAAGTGCAGCTTGATGTGGGCAGCGTGGCTAAAAAATCCACACTTGAATCCGGTTCCAGGGCATACAATTCGGCGCCTGTACCACACCAACCCCACATTAAATTGGTCCAACCAGTATCAGACAAGGCTTCGGCATTGTAGAAGGGCTGACTCTTGCTATAAGCAAAATACTGAACCGCATCAGTACTATCATTCACAAGGGAAAAGCTGGAGGCATATCCACCTCTCACCGAAACCAATCCATTATATTTGAGGTGGATGCTTACTCCATTTTCTTGTTCATAATTTTCATCGGTATCCATTATTCCACATGACACCAGGAAGACCAAAATGAGCATTGTTTTTAACAACTGTATCATATTTTCAGCTATTCCCTATTCGATGCTTTGAAGACGACGGATCAACTCTAAAAGTTCGGTATCCCGCTCGTCTGAGCCAATGAGTGATGAAGCAATCAGATATTCAACTACTTGAAGTGTGGTCTGGACATGTGGACTTTCCCTGACTATCTCTGCATATTCTGCGACGCCAGCTGTAAATCTGAAGCGATTGCTGGCCTGAGAGAATGAATCCGCCAAGTCATTTCTTGAAATATTGACATCAAGCGGGATATCAGTTTCCCCATCAGGCATTTTGTAGCGGAGATGCACGACGCCCAGATTATCTGACCCACCCTGAATCAACTCAAGCTCGTAGAGTGCTGTGACACGATGTCCGGCGCCAATTTCTCCAGCATCGGTGCTATCATTTTCAAATTGATCATCTTCAATGTCACGATTCTCATAACCGATGAGACGATATCTCAAGACAGCAGCTGTGTTAAATTCAACCTGGATTTTGACATCTTTAGCAATGACTTCCATGACAGCAGACAGCTCCTCTGTAAACAGACGTTCGGCCTCAATTATGCTGTCGATGTAATAGTAGTTACCATTCCCCTGATCAGCGAGCTGCTCCATGAGATGGTCATTGTAGTTACCACTACCAAAACCCAGAGTGGACAGTGTGATGCCTTGATCCACATACTCCTCAATGAGTTCCAGGATGTCTTCATGAGATGTGGCACCTACGTTGGCATCGCCATCTGAGCAGACAATAATCCGGTTCACACCTCCATCCAGAAATCCTGTACTATTCACATCATAGGCGTTTTGTAATCCTGATGCCATAGCTGTTGAACCACCTGCTTCAAGATCTGAAATGATTGATTTTATGGCATCGGCATCATTCTGCTGCAGCCCAGTTGGATTCAACACCGTCCCTACACTCCCAGCATAGGTGCAGATGGAGACTTGATCTCCCAGACGCATATTGTCTACCAAAATATGGAGGCTTTCCTTTACCAAATCCAGACGGCGTGTCATTGAGCCGGAGATATCAATTAGGAAGGTAAGGTTCCAGGGGATATCCCCAGAACTCGCTTCACGACCCTTGAGCCCAATTCTCAAGAGGTGCAAGCTATCTGAGCGGAAGGGTGATGGTGCTCCATCTACACTTACAGAAAAGGGGTCGCTGTCATGCGCTGGATAATCCTGGTGGAAATAGTTGATGTATTCCTCAACCCTGACAGATGAGGGTGCGGGAATAATACCTTCGTTGATCTTTTTACGACCAAAGGTGTACGAGCCAGCATCCACATCGACTCCAAAGGTTGAGAGATTGTCTTCATCGGCATTGACAAATCCGTTGTAAGTCAACTCCCCATGACGCTCAG
The DNA here is from genome assembly GCA_018650795.1 of Fidelibacterota bacterium. GTDB lineage: Bacteria > Fidelibacterota > UBA8477 > UBA8477 > JABMPR01 > JABMPR01. The sequence goes on along the minus strand of JABIFG010000001.1, from coordinate 254 downwards.
AGCCTGGATAGTAATCGCCTCCAGCTCCACTTGAGCCATCGAAAGTTGTGGAAGATTCATTGAGTCCCCCTTTGTCCCAATTGCCTGATTCCTGAGTCATCACATCTGAGTCAAGTGTAAGTCGTCAAAGTAATTCGGACAAGATCGCTTAAAAAATAAGAGACACTTTCCGGGCATCCAACATATTATGCAAACACCTCTTGGTGCTGCGATTTCATGTTTTTTTGTTTCCTCATCTGAAGCGTTTTTTCTTT
>JABIFG010000148.1 GCA_018650795.1 Fidelibacterota bacterium | reverse complement strand
AGGGCCGGAGCTATTCTCGCCTAAATCAAGCGGAAATATTACGCCTAACAATAAACTAGATGGTGGAGGTACTGTTGTTAACGTGACTTATTCCCCGCAAGTGACAGCATTTGACGCAAGATCAGCTTCACAGGCAGTAGCTTCTGAGGCTGGCACAATCGTTAGCGTCATTGAGCAAGCATTTAATAGGCGCGGCATGAGAGGGCCATTAACAATATGAGTGGTGCATTCCCAGAAACACAGTCGGCAGCGTCAATACAGATAACAAGCCTGTCACCAACGCTAACATCCATAGCGCAATCTCTTGGCAGACAGTCAAGGGGCAGGGGCGCACACGCATGGATGATGGAGGTTTCATATCCTCCCCTGTCCAGAGCTGATTTTTCAGCCATCTGGTCATTCATTGTTAATCAGGGTGGTGGAGCAGGAGTCTTTACGTTTAAGCCCGATGGCTACAAAGATGCACGAGGCACCGTAACATCTTGCACGTCTGCTGTAGAGGCTGTAGGCGCAACTGCCATAACCGTAACCATGAGCGGTTCCCTGCTTCAGGGCGACTACATAAAGTTTGCCTCACACGATAAGGTCTATGTAGTGACTGATGATTTAAGTGGCAGCGGAGAGCTAAGTATTTTCCCAGCTCTTATTGCTGCAACTACAGCGGCGGCAGTTACGTTTGATGATGTTCCATTCGCTGTATCGCTGACTAGCGATGAGCAACAGTTCAGTAGAGGACCGGCTGATTTGCATGAGTTCTCCATGAATATTATTGAGGCCGTCTAATGTCACAGAGAGGAATGCACAATGACATGGTGACAGAGCTGGGGGGCAATTTTCAATACGCTCACCTGTTACACCTTGTCCTAGAGAACACATCCAATGTGGTTGAGAACGTGTATCTGACTGACTATGCAGTTGATCTTGAATATGACTCAAACACGTACCTTGCGGCAGGAACCTTGCTATCGATATCAAACGTGCAAGAGAGTTCAGGGATTAGTGTCGATAAGATCAGTGCTGGGTTGTCTGGAGTTGACACCTCTTTGCTGGCGAGCTTCCTTGGCAAGAGTTACTTGAATCAGGATGTGACAATTTACTTTGCCACGATAAGAAATCACACTATTTACCAGACTCCGTTCATCAAGTTTAAAGGTGAGCAGGTTTCATATTTCTTTGAGGAAACGTCATCTGGTGAGGCGAACATTACTGGAGAGGCTTCTAACCATTTCGTAAGATTTGACCGTAGATCAGGCTTTCATAGCGCTGTTGGTGAGCATAGCGTGTACTACCCCGGCGATACTTTCTTTGCTGCAAGCTCCCTTATTGATGAGGGCAAGCTGATGGAGTGGGGTAAACGTGGGGATGATTGGAGAGAAGTGTATGCTGGCAATCTCTAACTTCATCACCAAGGATTTTGTGTGGGGGCAGACAGACTGCACGATGTTTATTGCTGAGCATCTGGACTCACTGCTTGGTACTGAATTGGTAAAGGAATACCGTGGGCAATGGGATTCCTTAATGTCTGCCGTTAAGTATTCAAGGGATAATCAGGTGAGTGTCGAGAGTATTTTGCGTAACCACTGCGAGTCGATTGAGTGGGGATATGAGCAGGATGGGGATGTGTTTATCACCAACGATCCTGAAGCACCTCTTTTAAGCCGAGATAGCAATGGAATAGTATTTGGTGGTCGGTTATTCTTCATGACAACGGATGGGCTGTGCGCAGCTCCATTATCATCAATACCTGAACCAGCAGGGGTGTATAGATGCCACAGATAGCAGTAGCAGCAGCAGCGTCTTGGGCCGGTTCCTATATGGCTGGTACAGCACTGAGCTTGACTGCTGGCACCTTCGTCTACAATTTGGTTGCAGCAGGTACAGCGTTCTTCGTGTCTGACCTTCTGGGGGATATGCTTGGGCTTACTCCCGATGACCCGATTGATCAGTCCTTGGGATTGACGGATAGATCAATTGGGGTAAACAGTCGGCTTGCTGTAGCTCCAATCAACGTACCATACGGGATTATCCGTAATGTTGGTGGCAACATCGAATATCAGGGAGTAAATGATTCTGTAGCGATAAACGATAATCAGTTTCTTGATACTGTGATATCCCTTGGCTGCGGAGAGGTTGATGAAATCTCCAATATCTACGTGAATGAGGAGAACATCAGGTCTCATTTACAGGCTACAAACACAACCATAGTATCCTACCCATTAGCTATCTATCTTCCTTGGGGTCGTAGACCGGGGCTTGCGATTACAATTAATGGCGATGAGTATAAGATCCAAGGAAGCTATACCACTGTCTATGACATATCAGATCTAGTAACGAAGATTAATGCTGATAAGCCGGTGGGCGCTACTTGGGTTGTTGAGGCTGTTGGAGATGACATTCTTTCCGTAAAAGAGGAAACCCCTAGCACTGAGTTACTGGTAACAAATGCGCGTGTGGCTGTAAACGGTACTGTATCTGCAACAGGTCATGTCTTCACTCCTTCCTACCCTTATAGTTCTTCTGATGTGACATGGGACTTTATGCTTGGTGTTAATGCAAACTACACCACGAACATCCAGTTAATCACCGAAACATATGGGACGAATGCTTGGAAAGAATTTATTGGCCCAACATTTAGGCGGGATAAGCTGATCCCTCAGATCCACGATAGCACGAACATAACAACTGGTGAATATGCTGGATTGTATACAATCAATTCTCATGTAGGATCAGCGACTCAATCAGTAGATTCTGATGCTTTGGAGAATATCTTTGGGTGGCAGTCATCAATGACAGGTAAGGGCGTTGCTTATTTGTATGCTAGAGCAACTTTTGACATAGATAAGATTACCTCTATCCCTCGCTATACCGCTGATATTAAGGGCAGAAAGATAAAGAACTGGGATACCGTAGCTGAGGATTGGCAGACCAACTTCAGCAATAACGCTGCATGGGTCATTCGTGACTACCTGACTAATGCAGTATACGGGGTTGGTGTTGATGAAGAGTTGATAGATGATACTTCGTTTAAGGCTGCGGCTGTTATTTGTGATACTAGCTTTTATGCGATAACCAACCTGTTGATGACAAACCTTGTCAATGTAGCATCATCAACAGTTATCGAGAATCAGTTTTCCACTCAGGAGTGGAATGGTGGCACAAGGTTTTACCTTTACAAGGCGCAGTCAGCATGGGCCAGCAGTAATTTAGTTATTGAAGATTCAAGATATGATGTGTCAGGCGATAATTTTATCGGACAAGCAAGCAAAGAAATTATTAAGATTAAAAATATAGGGGTATACGCTATGGCGTGGGCCGTAGAGGACGGGGTAAATAACTATGAATTCTATCCCGGAGTCTATCCACACTTAGATAAAATGGCCCCTGTTGATGGCAATGATCATTATAGGTTTGCTGTAGGCATAACCAATGAAACCTCATCTGATTCCGACAACGCTAATTATGCCGTTGAGATCACGGACATGAACACGAGTTTGAATCCAGAGTACGAGTATTATCAGAGTCCGGGGAATGTAGAGGGAACAGTCGAGATCACATTTTCCATCAAAGAACTTGGCGTTGAGGTTGCGTCCTATGTTGAAACCCTTGACACTAATCTATCATACGCATGGAATGGGAACCTTGAGCATCAATTTGAGGTTCATTTTTCACATACACTTAGCTCATCTGAACTGAGTGTGAATATTTATAAAACAGGCTATGTCTATGGCTCTCCCCCAATTTTAATTAAATCGCATACATTTACAACTGCAACATCAGGCAATTACTATGCAAGGGCGTACCATAAGGATCGAGTTAATTTTAGGATGAATCACTCCTTTTACGATGGAGTGAGAGCCACTATTGATGGCATGGTCCCGATTAGGACTACTCCGTTTAACAATCTCAAGGAGATGCTACTGAGTTGTAGAGGCTTGCTTCACTACTCTGGCGGCATGTTTAAGCTGAAGATTGATGCAGAGGAGACCGGTCCAGTGGTCATGTCCTTTAACAAGACGAACATTCTCGGTGATTGGAAGATCCATATGCCTTCCTCTTATGATGCTTTCAACCGATTGAAGGTCACTTTCCCAAATAATGCAAAGAATGGTGAGCCTGACATTGTGGTTATCGACTCCTCTTCAATTAGAGATACGTTCCATAACGGAGTTCTAGTTGAAAAGGAAGTCACCCTGCCTTATACCACGGACATATCGAAAGCCAGAGCATTGGCAATGTTCTCCTTGAAGCAGTCTCAGTTTCAAAAGGCATGTTCTTTTGTGGCCTTCTCAAATGCTCATCAACTAGAGATAGGTGACATAGTTGATATTACACACGACATCCCCGGCTGGACTGCCAAGAAGTTCAGGGTGATGGGTATTAACATGAGAGAGAATGGGGAGGTAGAAATCAAGGCGTTGGAGTATTCTGACGATATCTACGATATCTCCACAGACGATATTGACGGCAGTAATTTCATCAGTGATGGAGATGGTGGCGTTGAGGTGGTGGCCTACACCGATAATGACATAGTTGATCATCAGCCGATAACATCTGCCCTTGTTATAGGTCCACAGGATACAGGGTATTCAGTGAGTGTTGCTGCAAATGGTGGCAGGGTGATGAAGGTGAATTGGGATTCTACCGCTTACTCTAACGTGAAGAACACCACAGTTGAGGTAAGCGGAGCAGTGGATTCTACTGGCGCACCTTACTCAAGCAGTTTGACCACTAGAGCTAGTGAGGTGTCCTTTGACGGTATCCAAAACGGTGAATATACGGTACTAATTTACAATACGTCATACAGTGGCAAGAAGAGTTCTACTGTCAGTTTTACAGCCAAGGTTATCGGTATGCCGCTACCCATCCCAACCCACCTAGCTATTGATACGGGTGACTACGAAGGGGTTGGAGATGATTCTACAGAGTGGGGAGGTAGGGACTGCAAGATTCTTTGGTCAAGGGTGTCGTTTGCTACAGCGGTAGAGATAAATGATGAGGAGCCTACTGGAGCTGATGGATCAAATAGTATAGATATTGAGTTCATTGTTGAGGTGTATGATAGCGCTGGATCGCTAATCTTTACGGACACAGCCAAAGACCCGCACTACACCTTTACCTACGATGAGAACAAGAACTCAACTGGTGGACCCCATCGTGAATTAGGATTTAGGGTATATTCAACCAGTACATCTGGCAACTTCACCCGCAGCTTACCGGCGATATTATGAGCATCACGAATCCAGTTTCAGCCTTGCCATCGGATATAAGCGTTACTGCTCTTCAGAATGGATTGTTTGTCACATATACAGAGCCATCTGATAGTGACTGGATTGGTTCTATAGTTGCACTATCGACTACGAACCCGCCAAACACTACTACAGAGCGAGTAATCAAAGCACAGGGTAACGCACACTCACTAGCTAAGGATTCTGCCGGTGATGTGCTTTTACCAAATACCGTTTACTACGTAAAAGTTGCTGTTTATGATGCCTTTGGCGAGACAGGCATCACTTGGTCTGATGTTTACACGATCACCACGCTACAGGTAGTCGAAGCTGATATAGCCACTGATGCAGTAACCACCAATAAAATCGAGGACCTAGCTGTTACTGATGCTAAGCTGGACTCCATTACTGCTAATAAGATAACCGCAGGGACTATTACCGGGTCTACACTACAAACATCCTCTCAAGGATCTAGGATTGTTGTTGCAGATACTACAAATGATCTGCGCTTATATGGCCGATTAGATACACCGGCTGCTGGCTTTGTTGTATTTTCTGGAACTAAGTATGAGGTCATGTCAGTAGCATCAGCAGATTGGTCGTCTTTCGGGGGGCCAGTATCTGCCAGTGTAGGAGATGTATTCATAGCGACCTCTAACCAGATACCCAGTTCTGCATATGGTTCTGTGGGAACACTGACATACTATGAAGAGACGGCTGTTACACTAGGTGATGAGTATAAAATAAGCACAGTTACTGCGTCAGATTGGTCTGCACTTGGCGGCCCGTCCTCAGCGGCATTGGGCGATACTTTTATTGCTACAACCAGTAATAGTGACATAACCAGTTATGGAGAGGTGCTGAACTTTTCAGTTCTTTCAGCAACTCTATCAGAGTCTGATAGAATCTTAGATTTAGGGAGTGATGAAAATTGCTCAGTAACAAGCATCAGAGCAAGAATAGAAGCTGATGCAAATAAAGCAAGCGCACCAGCAGTAAGGATTGATGTAAGTGGCTCTGGTGGT
>JABIFG010000147.1 GCA_018650795.1 Fidelibacterota bacterium | reverse complement strand
TACCATAGGACCAGATACCATAGGACCAGATACCATAGGACCAGATACCATAGGACCAGATACCATAGGACCAGATACCATAGGACCAGATACCATAGGACCAGATACCCTGCGACCAGATACCATGCGACCAGATACCCTATCAACGGAACTATTACGACTCACCGGACCCGAGCCCCCTACCCGAGCAAAGAGCCTGGTCTAATTATGGTGGCACTAACGGGAAATCGGTTACATAACGGGAAATGGGTTACATAACGGGAAATGGGTGTTATGGGAAGCGCTGTGTTTCATTAGTTGTCCAACTGTGCCCTTTTGGCGTTCGATTTGTGTACGAAAAGTTTTTCGACAGTGTGCGTCTCTGACGGCTTGTCCGATTTTTCACTGAATCTTGTCTTCGCACTCTGGGCCGCACTTCTGTACCTCTTTTGGTTCCAAACTTCTACGAAATCATCCGGCGCCGTTGTTTCCGATACTACCACCAGGTTGTTTTTGCTCCACTTGCGCATGACCTCCCAGAACTCCTCGTTGTCGAAAGTGTCGTACTTCTTGACCTCGCGCCTGTACTTGATGGGGTACTTGTTGTATGCGTAGGGCGGGTCACAGTATATGAGTTTTTTCTTGGGCGTTAGTTTTCGGTAGTCCTTGTTGGTGAACTTTACATTCTGTATCTTGGGCGCCGTCCTGGTGAGGCTGTTGACCATCTCTTTACAGAAGTCCTCCTTCTTTCCGTTTAAGTATTTCTGCGAATAGGCCCCAAAGTATCGTCCTCCGAAGCTCATTCCGAATCCTACGAATGCCTTGTGTGCGTTGGGGCTTTTCATCTGCTTGGCCTCCAAGTACTCCTTCTCCGAAATGGATGTCGGGTATTTGAATGTACCCACCTTGACCTCCTTCCACATCTGTATCAAATCCGCGTGGTAGTCATTGGCCTGTATATTTTTGGTGTCAATGTCTGTCATGTTTTTGAGTACGCCTAGCGAACCACAGAATGGCTCTAGATATCCATTTAGGTCTTCATTGTTTTCCCATATTTCGTGTAAAACTGGCGCCAAGTGTTTTCCTAGTCGCTGTTTGCCTCCTAAATATTTCATTCCTACTATCTCACGATAGTATATTTCTCCTTGGGTAACGGCTATATTGGGTCTTTTCATTTTTGACCTATTTTGAGCATTCCTGGTCAGTGTGGCGTTTTTTTGAAGCATTTTTTTCCAAAATCCAAAAAAAAATTGAAGTTAATTTCTCTCTACACATCCTAAGCATCCCAATACAAACTTAACAGTTCAAAAATTTACAACAATGTCAGCTACTACTTTTACCACCCCCAAGTTCATGATGTCTTTGGCCAAGCTTGCCAAGGAGAATCGTGTGAGCAACAAGGATGTCAAAGCCAAGAAGCAAGCCAAAGCCGATCGCGTGAAAGAGCTCAATCGTCAACGCAAGATTGCCGACCAGATGGATAAGGAGCTCACCAAACTAGAGAATATCGCTAACAAAGAGGCCGCAAAGCAGGCCAAGATTCAAGAGAAGGAGGATGCCAAGCAGGCCAAGATTCAGGCCAAGGAGGATGCCAAGCAGGCCAAGATTCAGTCCAAGGAGGATGCCAAGCAGGCCAAGATTCAGGCCAAGGATGATGCCAAGCAAGCCAAGATTCAGGCCAAGGAGGATGCCAAGCAGGCCAAGATTCAAGAGAAGGCCCTAGCCAAAGAGACCAGAGCCCAAGAGAAGGCCCAAGAGAAGGCCCTAGCCAAAGAGGCCAAGGCCCAAGAGAAGGCCCAAGAGAAAGCCCTAGCCAAAGAGGCCAAGGCCCAAGAGAAGGCCCTAGCCAAAGAGGTCAAGACCCAAGAGAAGGCCCAAGAGAAAGCCCAAGTGAAGAAGACCAAGAAAGCCATCAAGGTGGTTGAACGCAATGATCGCCAAGACATTATTCAAACATTGTGCGAAAAATTAGGCCATACCAACACCAATGCTTCAGTGGAAGTCACAGCATAGATAGATATATTCGTTACTCATTCATACTTTATAAATTACTTAACTAACTAAAAATTTGAGGCCTAGTGCCTTTTTTTCGGTCGAAAAAATTGAAGTTTCTCTCGCCATAATCACTATAAACATCCAATTATTTATCAATCATTTATCAAATCAAATGCGAATTCAACGCTGTAACTCTCGTGTTCGAAGAAGCAGTCACGCTTCCTACACGAGTGAACCAGACTGCATGAGTCCTAGTATCAATATCGTTACCCCACCACGCACACCCGAGAGAATGGTCCGTTCTGAGATTGTGTATACACCGTCTACTCGAAACCGCACTCCAGTAACTGGTGTTAGGACTCTAGAACCCATTCATAGCGCCGCTTCCCAGAGAGCACTTAACATTACACCCACTATTCTCTTCCCAACGAATGACGAAGATATGCCTACGCGCACCTACCGACAATTGGCCGAACCTGTGGCACAACCATTTCATGCTGAAACATGCTCTATATGCATGGAAGACCTCAAACCAACTGATTTGTTCGTGACTCGATGTGGACACCAGTTCCATGGGACATGTATGTTGAACCATATCACCATTCGCGATACCAACAACGATTGCCCCACATGTCGCGGACACATCCTCTGATTTTCTCTCTTCTCTGTTCTCAATACTTGTCTAGTATACTCTTCAAACACAAAATATTAAAAATAAAAAGGATAGGGTAGTACCCTTCTTTTTTATTGGCGTAGAGAGAAAATACGAATTAAATACATTGGAACCGGGTAATCATACACCCTTTAACCGAGTCTATATATAGGCCTAACCGGAAATCGGTTACATAACAAGATATCGGTGTCTATTTAATCTGACCTACAACACTGTAGTATAGTATCGTAGAGAGAAAATACATATTCCATCGATCTAGTGCAACTTTTCTTTTTTAAAGGAGTTCTCCAATATTCAGTTTTGGACATTAAATTCATGTCCATTTCTTGAAATTCTCAATTGAGTATGAAAAAAAAGTTGTAAAAAACCGGTTCTTACCATTATGCTCTCATTCCTTTTTTCCGATTTTTATTTCCTTACTGAACTTTTTTTATGTATTTTCGCGAAAAGGATTTAGGAACTTTTTCTGTTGCTATATATTATACTTCCATGGCAACCAATTTAGTTCCAAAAAGTTCCAACATTAACACTATATTAAAACAGACCAATACATGTAGTTGTGTATCAAACTCACATTATAAGAATTTACATTGTATATATAACCAGCAACATATAGCACCCGACTTAGTTCCAGAAAGTTCCAATATATTTTTGTGTGAAACTTGTGACTTTAAATGTAGTAGAAAAAGCCAATATCAACGACACTTGTCCACTAGGAAGCACCATTTAGCAACATCTGGCAACAAAAATGTCGTAAATAGTTCCGTACATATATGTACAAACTGTAACAAAGAATATCTAAATAGAAGTGGATTATGGAGACACAAAAAGAAATGTATAGGTGTCCCAGAACCACACGATCCATCTCCACAACAGCAACAACAACCTCACCACGCTAATTCAAACACAGACAACTCTGAACTTGTAGAGAAAATGTTTACTATGTTTACTCAAATGATGACCCACAACCAAGACTTTATGCAGAATGTCATTGGCAAAGTACAGGGAATCAATACTAATAGTCACAACAACAACACCCAGTTTAATATCAATATGTTCTTGAATGAGCAATGTAAAAACGCTATGAATCTCGGGGATTTTATCAAGTCTCTTCCCATCACTGCCCAAGACTATGAAAACACAAAGGATAAGGGTCTCGCCGACACCCTAACCAATCTCATGGTCGATGGCTTAAACAGTATGGAACTTGTTGAAAGGCCTATACATTGTACCGACCAAAAGAGAAAGGTTATGTATGTCAAGGACAATGATAAATGGGAAAAAGACAAAGACCATGCCTTATTTCTACAAGGGGTTAACGACCTAGCGGATATACACAAGAAACGAGTCCACCTTTGGCAACAGGAGAATCCCGAATTCAAAACCAGAGAGAAATTACAAGCTGTATTCACCAGTATCATTGGTAATTTGTTTACAGATGTCACTGAACAACGCAAAGACATGAACAAGATATTCAAGGGTGTAACCGACTCTACTTTCCTCGACGACAATACCAAGAACACCCTAGTATCAACAGACTAATGGGAACTATATGCCCACCAAAAGTTAAATACTTATATCTGATCGCCATATAAGTATTTAACCGAGCCTATATATAGGCCTAACCGGAAATCGGTTACATAACCAGATATCGGTGTCTATTTATACACCGACTCAACCCAACCGACTCTACAACCGTCGTAAGGGGACGGACCCCCTAACGGAAACACCCAACCATAAAAAAACATTATTTACAAATGTACTCACCCTCCAGACTCTACAACCGACTCTATAACCGACTCTACAACCGTCGTAAGGGGACGGAACCCCTACCACCTACCCTAATACTATCTTGTTTTCTTTTTCGTTCCATCTTCCTAATTCATCATGACTCATAAAGTCGAATACTGTATTGTCTTCTGATTTTAGATATGTCTTTCCGTCTATTTCTATTTTTATTACTAATGTTTCTTCTTCCTCTGGCGACTCTTCGTTCTCTACATTGTCTACCGGTTGCTTTTTTTCTTGGTCTTTTCTCTCGTTCAATAGAGACGCGATCAAGTCTTCACCTTCGTTGTTTGATGACACTGACTTTTCTTTACGAGGACGACCTCTCTTTTTCTTTACTGGCTCTACAATTGCCTCTACAATTGCCTCTACAACCGGCTCTACACACGACTCTACAACTGGCTCTACAATTGCCTCTACAACCGGCTCTACACACGACTCTACAATTGCCTCTACAACCGGCTCTACACACGACTCTACAACTACCTCTACAATTGCCTCTACAACTGGCACTACAACCGGCTCTACAACCGGCTCTACAACTGCCTCTACATCCGGCTCTACAGACGACTCTACAACTACCTCTACAACCGGCTCTACAACCAACTCTACAACCGGCTCTACAACTGCCTCTACAATTGCCTCTTTTTCCTTCAATATCCCTCCTTCAAAATGCACCAATGGGATTGATATTCCACGACTTGACGCCTCTCGCTCTGCCATTTCACGACTTACTCCTTTCTTTGACAACCACTTCATATATGATATCTCCTTCTTTCCACCCACACTATATTCTCCTATCTTACACTTCATCCTATCTGATACATCTCCCTTCCACTTTCCACTCTCCTTTATACCTATACATCCTACACAATATTTTCCTTCACTCTTCACTCCACATTGCGTATACAAACCACCATTATACAACAACCCTGTACAACCTTCATACAACACTCCACACCAAGGCAACGACACCTCTCGACATAACACCAACAACTCTTCATACACACCCACTCCCTGCACCGATAAACGACGACAATACTCTTTTTCCTTTGACATTCTTTTCAATACATTCTTAATTAATTTATACACACCTTCAATTTTTTTTT
>JABIFG010000146.1 GCA_018650795.1 Fidelibacterota bacterium | reverse complement strand
GGATCATTGGCTGCAAAGGCATTCACCAGGGAGAAGTGGCGGCCATCCATTTCCAGATCCCAGATTCGTAGGGCTCCAGGATCGGGCTGAGCTTTACGCATGCCCTCCAGCGCTTGTTCTCTGGAAATACCCAGGGATTCACAGACGGCTATTGAGAGAGCTACGTTTTCAGGGTGCTCAATATGGTTAAAACCCATCATATCATCATGGCTGACACCATGATCAGTGACAGCATGCACTTCGGTGCGCCGTTTTGCAGCGACTTCATTAAAAATTTCCAGTTTGTCCTGCTCAGCGGTAAAAAGATTGCCCTTGAAGGGAATTGTGTTGGAAAGGGACATGGCAATATCGCGGAGACGATGACCCATCTCTTCAACATGGTCCAGACGGGCATTTGTGATAACACTATGGGTTGATTTCACCATATGCTGCTCGGTGATCCACTGATATTGGGGTTGTACAGCCATGCATTCCAGAACAACAGCCTGGGGGCGAAACTGTCCAAAATATCGTAAGAATCGAACTTGCTCGCCAATGCTGGGCTTCTGAAGTCGATGAATTTTGCGATCTTTTCCCTCTAAATCCAGGATGCGGGGATCTGATCCGGTGGTCTTCCCAAGGACAGAAAAACCGGCCTCTCTGAGACCTGCACAAATGAGTCGTGTGACGCTGGATTTACCCCGGGTGCCATTGATATGTATTCTGATAGGGATTCGTTTAAGGGCGCGGAGATGAACCCACCATTCTCCAGTGAGAGCTGCGATCACCGTTAAAATCATGATAAACAAAGAAAATACAACGACATCCATAAATAGAATCTAGACCCTGAGCCCCTTCCAACTCCTCGCAATTTCGAGGACAAAATATAGTTTTATCAGAATGTTTAGTAAGATTGAAAAGGTGGTTTTCCTGGAAGACATAAAAATGTCACTTATAGCAGGTACTTATCCCAGTTCGATAGTTGGTGAGATTTTGGTGCAAGTCTGGTATTGCGTCCGATAACTGAGCCGTTCGATATTGCTAGGGTGTCAGAAGTTTGAGTAGGTCGTTCAGTCGATCCCTGGGCTGTCACACTGAGCCCGTCGAAGTGCTGTCGAAGGGCAAGTCTAATGCTTTGTTTTTCTCTACGAATTGAACAGTTCGACGAGTTACAGAATATGACCTGGAATATCACATGGGTACCCCGATATTGTCGGTGAACCTGTCAATCTTTCACACAGCGGACAGATAGACCATCCTGCTTGCCATGCCAATCTATGTTTGTTTCTGAATGATTAGAAGATAATCGGATGCACCATGAACCACCATATACACTATCAACAGTAGTTGACCAAAAGTATGCATTATAGCCCAGCGACCAGTATTCACCTGGACCACCCCAACCAGAATAGCCATATACACCACCTGGCAGCGCTGTGAACCCACTTTGATTTGTAGCCCCAATATTATCTTCCCAAAATGTTGTTCCCGTTTGTTTCATATGGCCACCAGCAACTTCATGGCCACCCAAATTATCAATAAATTCTTGCCATTCAGAGGCGTCAGGGACATGCCAACCTTCGGGTGCTATATTTCTGTTGTCTGCAACACTATGCCAGTTATACAAAGCACCAAATGTGTCCAACTCCGAGGAAGTATTATTATTATAAATCCAGTACATGTCATCTTGCATTAACTCCCCCGAAGCAACTGTATCAGGAGCATATGTAATCGTAGTACCGTCCCTGTATTTGCTGACTTTAAGATTCTCAGCCATCCACCACTGCTCACCACTCCTTATGGTTTTGTAGGTATTACCGTCGATATCTGTGACAGTTCCTGTTTCATAAAGTGTACTGCTGACTATATGTGAGTAATGAGACTCCCCATATTGACCGGTCGCCTTTACACGGTAACTGTATGTCTCATCTAACATTAACCCCTCATCAATATAATTTGTGCTTCCCGCCGGTTCACTGGATAAAGTTGTGAAACTTTCGTTCCCTACCTTTCGCTCAACAATATATCCATCCTCATTGTTGGAGTTGTCCGTCCAGGTGAGCCTGAAGGTGGTCTCATCATCTCGATTCAACGACAAATCACTTGGTCCCATAAAATAAATTGAGACCGTTTGCTCATCACTCCATTCTGAATCTTTGTACTGGCTTATGGCTTTTGCTCTATACACATATGTCTTATTGATTGTCAGATTGGAGTCTGTATGACTTGTACTTCCTGCGGGTTTTTCGACAAAAAACATATAGTCCGCAGATCCAGCCTTTCGCTCGATGATGAACCCATCCTCCTCCTCTGATCTATCCTCCCAATCAAGCCTAATGGTTGTTTCATCGTATTTGGTTATTGTCAGATTTTTTGGGGGAGCGAGTATGAATATTAATTTTGCAGTTCGTTCATAGCTATACTCCGAATCCCCTTCCTGGCTTGTTGCCTTAACCCGATAACTATAGGTCTCATCAATTGTCAACCCAGAATCGATATGACTGGTACAACCTGGCGTCTTTTCTGCTAAAACCGTAAAACTCCCACTTCCAACCCGTCGCTCAAGTGTATATCCATCTTCACAATCTGAATTATCTGTCCATGAGATAGAGAAAGTGGTCGCACCTTCCCTGGATAGCGTTATGGTAGCAGGCGTATTTAGTTTGGTTGTTAGTGTTAGTCCAGCGCTCCACTCGGAATCCACATTCTCACCAGTTGCTTTTAAACGATATGTATAGTGCTGATTTAATGCCAATAATGAATCTGTATGACTTGTACTTCCATACGGTTTGCTGGTCAGAAAGGTAAAATGCCCATTACCTGACTTACGTTCAATTATAAAACCACCTTCATTACCAGTGTTTACTTCCCACAGAAGTGTAATGGTTTTCTCGCTATTCTGAATGAATGTTAAATTCGAGGGCGTATCTAAAAT
>JABIFG010000145.1 GCA_018650795.1 Fidelibacterota bacterium | reverse complement strand
ATTAATCAATACATCTACCTCTGCCAACACATTCTCTGGGGAACGTTTTCTGAAGGAGTAGCCCCAGGAGTCAGAGACGTTACAGAAGGTACATTGGTAGGGGCAGCCACGCTCTGTCACCATCGGTACGGAGACACCATACTTCTCCAGCGAGGTGTCGTTAAACATCTGAATATATCGCTCTAACCCCACAATATCCCAGTCTGGGAATGGCAAGCTATCCAGGTCCCAAATATAGTTATCCCGATCCTTGACCACCACCGCCCCCTGGTGACGATGGGCCAGCCCCCCAATCTCCTCCAGTGAAATAAACTCTCCCCCATTGAGTGCATGCAGTAGCGAGAGCAGGGTCACCTCTCCCTCTCCCTCCACCAGATAGTCAATATGGAGATCCTCCATGGTCTCTTCAATCATCAGCGTCGGATGGCCACCTCCGATTACTACTGGTGTTTCATGATTAACCTCTTTTACCACTTCCGCAATATAGTGTGCCCACTGATGGGCATAGACATACATCGATGAGATTCCAACCAGATCATAATCATGTTGCTGCAGACGCTCTTGAATAACCGACTTAAGGATCTCTACCGTTCCTTCATCTTCACGAAAATAGAGATCCAACTGCGGATCAAACATCTCAACATCATATCCTCCATCTCTCAGGCTAGAGGCCAAATAACCTATTCCCAGAGGGATATTGATGACCTCAGCAATATTGGCATTGATTGATCCCCCTCCACCACTCCATAACGTAGCCGGACATTTCACCAGCAAAATCTTATTATAACGACGCCCACCTTCCACATAGAGATCAGACAGTTTTACATCCTCTTTACTCGATTTTGAACGGGAGATGCTTTTCTGAAGCTGAATTCTGTTTGAAACTTTTTTCATCTTAAATGACTCCAATCTCTATTTTCTGTTTCTTATGGTGCTATTGTAACCAAGCATGAACATGCCACATTGCATTCATTACTTGGTCCTCCTCACTTAAGTTCACTATTTTCTTACATTCAAAACGGTCAAAACTCTTCTCAAAGAGATGATAGATATCCTCTCTGTCTGCAAAAAAAGTTAACCCTGCTTCAGAAAATACCGGATCTGAAAAATGGTTGAATGCATGGTGAGAGAGTTCAACACCTGTACGATGTGCCGGATGGTCCCAGGCCAACATCACTGAGACAAACTCTCCTCCCGGCCGTAATACACGCACCACCTCATCATGCATACGTTCTATCTCTGACTGGGTGTTGTGGGTAATCGCAATTCGATCAATCACTAGATCAAAAGAGCCTCTCTCCCAGGGAAGATCCACAATATCACCAACCTGAATATCGGCCTCTAGATTATCCCCTGCAAGATATTTTTTTGCGCACTCAACTGCGGTCTCTGAAATATCAATACCGGCACACTGAAAGCCCTCTCGCGCCAGAAACCAGAGGTTGTTCCCCGACCCACTTCCCACTTCAAGCACCCGCAGTTGAGATCGATCTCGACCAGAGGACCAGCGAAAAACATCACTGACTACCGTATCATACGGATATCGATTCAGTTGCCGCCCTTTTGCATAAACATTTGTTTCCCAAATACTCATCCAGATATTCTCTAACGTAACTTGTCTAACGTGATACCCAATAAGATCCCGTTGATCCTGCGATCACCATACAAGACATTATCTTTAATCACCCCCTCTACTGCATACCCCGCCTTTTCAAAGGCACGTACTGAACCACGATTAATCTCAAAACAGCCTGCAGAGATTTTCTCAACACCCAACACCTCAGACACATATTCAGTAAGGCATTGAATCGCCTCTGCCGCAATTCCCTTTCCCCAATACGCCCGTTCCCCAATCACAATCCCGATATCTCCACGCAGGTGTCTTCGATTGGTATAGGTAAACTTGATATTTCCTATATGCTGGTCACTCTCTAGGTCATAAATTCCATACAAATAACTATTCGGATCATCCTCAGCCGACTGCACAAATGCACACACTGAGGCGTAACTCTGCTGTTGATATTTACTCTCTAAATACTCATTCACCTCAGGGTCATTCATCCACGAGACATAGCGTTCCGTCACATCTGGAACATGCATCACTTTCAAATAGACCCTTTCACTCTCTAATCGCATTATTGACCTCTCTCACTAATAAAAACGTTGTGCAACATCATACTATGCAAACCTCTGAATTTTGAGAAATCACATACTTAAAACATCAACAAGCACGATTTATGCCGTATAACCCTCTGCCACCTCATTATCTATTGGACACTTTCTTCACCCACCAAACATGTCTCAATAAATAACTTATGATTCAGCATCTTGAGAACCTATCAACTACGCTTTCATGCGGTTATACTCTACTCAACACCCCATCTCCTCTAACCCCATACAACCCGCTTAAACCTCAAATATCGTGTATCATCCAGAACTTGTTTGCCACCCTGAGTGCAATCTTGCCGAATCCCCACTCTGGGACCCCGATACCAATACCCTTTATTTTGTTGATATCAAAGATGCTATGCTCTACGCACAGCGCGCCAATGGCACGCTAGAACAATGGTCTCTCTCTAGGCAGACTGGGGCAATTGTATTGAACCGATCTGGTGGGTTGATTGCGGCACAACAA
The DNA here is from genome assembly GCA_018650795.1 of Fidelibacterota bacterium. Lineage (GTDB taxonomy): Bacteria > Fidelibacterota > UBA8477 > UBA8477 > JABMPR01 > JABMPR01. The sequence goes on along the minus strand of JABIFG010000145.1, from coordinate 588 downwards.
CACCGTTTTGTCCGCATCCACCTCTCCCCTTTTCGCGAAGAAGAGATTGCCTCCACCTGTAACGAACCAGGCCATAACCGTTTTAATGATGGCAAGTGTGACCCACAAGGGCGCTTCTGGGCTGCAACAATGGATGACAACTGTAAGATATCCTCCGGATCTATCTGGAGTCTAGACCCTCAGCTCAAGGTAAGAAAGCATGCTTCCGGCTATATCGTAGGCAATGGCTTTGGCTGGAACCTAAAAGGTACACGTATGTACTTTACCGACAGTGAAGAGGGAAAAATCTACACTTGGTCATTCGATAGTGCCTATGGTGAATTGGGAGAGAGAACTCTCTTTGTCTCTGTTGCCTCGGATCTCGGACTCCCAGATGGTCTTTGTGTTGATGCAGAAGAGCATGTCTGGAGCGCCCACTGGGATGGCGCAAGAATCACCCGTTACCGTCCTGACGGAACTGTTGAACGTACAGTCTCTCTCCCTGTTCCACGCCCTACCTCTCTTGCATTCGGTGGTAATAATTTTTCCACTCTGTTTATCACCACTGCACGTCATCAATTAAGTGAAGAGCAGTTACGCGAAGCCCCT
>JABIFG010000144.1 GCA_018650795.1 Fidelibacterota bacterium | reverse complement strand
GTCTTCATTTCCGCTTATGTATGTTTTTGATCTCGCCCGCACAGGAATCTCCATGTTTGGTTTGATTATCGTGCTGGGTATTGTGGTGGATGGTGCCATCATTGTGGCTGAGTCCACCTATCGACATATGGAAGAAGGGCTTAGTCGCAAGGCTGCCGCGATTATGGCCATCGATGAAGTGGGTATCCCCATTATGACTTCAGTGTTGACAACCATGGTGGCTTTCGCACCAATTATTTATATGTCAGGGACCATGGGGCAGTTTTTATCAGTGATTCCCAAAGTGGTCATATTCACTCTGGTTGGAGCATTTCTAGCAGATCATTTTCTTATTCCTGTCCTCGCTTCGAAAATGATGATGGTTACAAAACGCGCAGGTTTGCTCAGTGGTGAGTGGGTTGGTAAGCGTGCTTATACCCGCATTGTCAATTGGGCATTGAATCACAGATTCTTGGTCATATTTGGAGTCACAGTCATTTTCTTCATGTCCATTGCTGCAGTTGGAATTTCTGCTGTAAGTGATACCAAACTAGTCAAGTTGGAAATTTTTCCTAAAGTGGCCAAACCCAGGATTATTCTGGACATCAACACCCCGGCAGGTAGTCAACTTGATTACACCGATGCAGTGGTTAAGGATGTTGAGGCATATCTCCTGAAATATGATGAAGTTGATAGAATTGTTTCAACGGTTGGTGAGAGTGGAGTGCAGAATGTGCGTCTGGCACAGGGAGGTGGTAAAGGCGCCGAAATCGGGCAGATAAATGTGGATCTGGTGGAAACCAGTGAGCGCGATATTTCCGTTGATGATCTCATGGCTATTATGGACGCAGATCTATCACGTATACCTGGTGTTGAAATCGTGCTTCAAACAATTGTTGAAGGACCACCCATTGCCAGCAATGTGATCATTGATGTCAGTGGTGATGATCTGGATGCCATTGGTTTTGTGGCCGAACAAGTGAAACGAGATCTGGCAACTATTGAAGGAGCACTGAATGTTGAATCAAGTTTGGGTGTGCGCAGAACAGAATTCCAGGCCATTGTTGATCATGATCGTGCTGCAAGCTATGGACTATCCAGTCAGGAAGTAAGTAACACCCTGGCTGCTGCGATGATTGGTCTTGAGGCCACAACCTACTCTGACGGTCTCGATGATGTTCCCGTTGTTGTTCGATTGGAAACGGATGGTGACAATGCTGTCGATGCTATTCGAAATTTGAACATCATGAATCAGATGGGGCAGATGATACCATTTGAGAATGTCGCCTCTCTGGAACTGGGCAGTAGTGAAACTCTGATCAAACACCAGGATTTCAAACGTAATATCTCAGTGTCTTGCGATCTGGCCAAGGGTGTCGACGCCACGGATATTCGGCGCCGTATGGACCCCTTTCTGGCTAAACTTGCTGTACCAAACGGTGTTTCTGTGGAATATGGTGGGATTGAAGATGAGGCTTCCGAATCTTTTGCAAGCCTTGGTCGAGCCATGATGATAGGTTTTGTTGTCATTATGATCATCCTCAGTGCCCAATTCCAATCCTTCAAACAACCTTTGATTATTGGTCTGGCCATTCCACTATCATTCATCGGAGTGATTTTTGGACTCATGGTTACCCGCGTTCCCTTTGGAATTATGGCTTTCTTTGGAGTTGTCGCCCTCATGGGAGTAGTTGTGAATGATGCTATTGTACTGATCGCTTATGTGAATAATTTGCGCAAAGAAGGTATGCGAGTACGAGAAGCCTTGATCAAGGCTGGCAGAAACAGGCTGAGACCCATTATCCTCACAACCGTGACTACACTGGCTGGTATGATTCCCTTAAGTCTGAATCTGGCTGGTGGAGCCGAATATTGGAGACCTCTGGCAGTCAGTCTGATCTTTGGTCTGGCGGTGTCATCCTTCCTAACTCTCATTGTGGTTCCTGTATTGTATTCCCTGATTGAGAGCCGTGCTGAAAGGAAAAAATTGGAGGTTTCAGCATAAAGAGAAATCAATATTATTAAAGTTTGTTAACAATTGTTTTACAAAGGGCTTTGTGGTGGCACATAGTCCTTTGTTTTTATATGTTAGATGATGCTGAATATTGGCAAATAACAATAATCAACTTGGAGAGATTATGATCAAAAACAGATTCGC
>JABIFG010000015.1 GCA_018650795.1 Fidelibacterota bacterium | reverse complement strand
CAGACCTTTGCAGGAGATGAACGGTTTTGTATCGGTAATATCAACAAATCGAGCTTTCAGGAGATCTGGGAAGGAGAGAAAAGATCCTCTCAGTTGCAGTTTATGTTGAACGAACTCAATATCTCCGAATGCCGAAAGAACTGCCGTATGGATGAGGTGAACCGCTATCTGTGGGCGCTCAAACACCCCAGCTCACATGTAAACTTTATCTGATATGAATAAGAAAATAGCAGTCATAGGGAGTAACTCCTTCTCTGGAGCAAGCTTTGTAAACCTTGCGCTGAACAGTGGTTATTCAGTGACAGGTATCAGTCGTTCACCAGAACAGAATGAGCTGTTTCTGCCCTATGCGAATCATCCTCACCGAGTAGATCGATTCAGTTTTCATCAACTCGACATCAACCACGATATTGATTCGATTATTGAGTTGATGGCCTTAGAGCAGCCTGAGTATATCGTCAACTTCGCCGCTCAGGCGATGGTGGCAGAGAGCTGGCGCTATCCGGAACACTGGTTTATGACCAATGCCGTATCAACCACCATGCTGTTTAATCGACTCAAGGATCTGGATTTCATTAAAAAATATGTTCATGTAACTACCCCAGAGGTCTATGGAAATTGTAGTGGCTATGTAACAGAAGGACAAACCTTTAACCCTACTACCCCCTATGCGGCATCGCGTGCAGCAGGGGATATGAGCCTGAAGGCTTTTGTCGACAATTACGGTTTTCCTGCAGTCTCTACCCGTGCCGCCAATGTATATGGCGTCGGCCAGCAACTTTATCGGATTATCCCACGAACCATTCTCTATATCAGGCAGGGGAAGAAGCTGCAGCTCCATGGTGGGGGGCATTCAGAGCGCTCATTCATCCATATCAATGATGTGGCTGATGCCACCTTGAAGGTGGCGCTGGGTGGTGAGGTGGGTGAGGTCTATCATATAGCCACCCAATCGACGATATCAATCAGAGACCTTGTCCAACTCATTTGTAACAAGATGGAGGCAAAGTTTGAAGAGGTTGTTGATGTGGTGGATGATCGCCCCGGCAAAGATGCCGCCTATCTGCTGGATAGCTTAAAAATCAGAGAGAGGCTCGGCTGGCAGGATGTAGTAACGTTAGAGCGGGGCATTGAAGAGGCGGGTGCCTGGATTGATGCCAATCTTTCACAACTGGAACAGCAGGTAGATCGGTACGTCCACAAGCCGTAGTGGAATCTAGGACTATTGAACTCAATGGATGAAATAAGTAGTGACTGAACTGACAACAACTGCAGCCCAATTGCGCGCACGCATTATTGCTAACTCACACAAGAGTGCAACTCCTCATTTGGGGAGTTGTCTCTCTTGTGTTGATATTCTCACCGCGCTCTATTTCTCTGTGCTGCGTATCAACCCTGAACAGCCAGATGATCCGCTGCGTGACCGTTGCATCCTCAGCAAGGGGCATGGGGCACCCGCGTTATTCCAAGTATTGGCTGAACGAGGCTACTACCCGCATGAGCTGATGGATAATTATGGTGAGGATGGAGGCGTTTTTGCAGAGCATCCACCTACCCCTGAACATCTTCCCGGTATCGAGGCAGCGACCGGTTCACTGGGACATGGTCTGCCAATCGGGTTGGGGATGGCGCTGGCCGGACGGGTCAATCAGCACGTATACAACGTCTATGTAGTACTGGGAGATGGTGAGTGCAATGAGGGATCGGTTTGGGAGTCGGCGATGATGGCGTCGAGCCAAGGCGCCTCCAACCTCTATGTCATTGTCGATTTTAACAAGTGGCAGGCGACGGGTCGTAGTCAGGATGTTCTCTCACTGGATCCACTGGTGGATAAATGGCGTGCCTTTGGCTGGAATGCTGTCGAGACAGATGGACATGATATTGCAGCACTACTTGAAGTATTGAATCAGTTTCCCTCTAAAAACGGTAAGCCCACAGCGATCATTGCACATACCATTAAAGGGAAGGGTGTCTCCTTTATGGAGGATGACAATAATTGGCACTACCGTATCCCAACGGTTGATGAGGTGGAGCAGGCAAAGAGAGAGTTGGGGGTGGCTGAATGAGAAATGCCTTTGCTGATGAACTGACTACCTTGGCTGGTAGTGATGAGCGGGTTGTCCTGTTGTCGGGTGATATAGGGAATCGGTTATTCGACAAATTCAAATCAGTCGATAACAACCGTTTCTATAATTGCGGCATTGCCGAGGCAAACATGATGGGGGTGGCTGCAGGAATGGCCCTCTCCGGGCTTCGCCCATTTGTCTATACGATCGCGCCGTTTGCCACCACCCGCTGCTTCGAACAGATCCGGGTTGATGTCTGCTATCACAAGGCGCCGGTTGTTATTGTAGGTACCGGCTCGGGTCTCTCCTATGCTGAACTGGGGCCAACCCACCATTCGTTGGAAGATTTGGCTATCATGCGTACCTTGCCTGGAATGAATGTCTATGCCCCGTGTGATACGATAGAATTGCGGCTGATTATGAGAGAGGTGATGCAGAGTAATAGTCCAGCCTATATTCGTATTGGCAAGAAAGGTGAGCCGGATATCCACTCGGCCCCTCCAAAGCTTAAGCTTGGCAAGGCTATCGTAGTACGCCCTGGTGAACAGGTTACGCTACTTACAGTAGGCAATATGGTGGCAGAATCGCTGAAGGCGGCTGAATATCTGGCGCAGCAGGGAGTAGAGGCAGAGGTTGTCAGCTTTCATACCGTAAAGCCACTAGACCAAGTCTACCTCTCTCAAGCAATGGAGCGTTTCTCTCTACTGGTTACAGTTGAGGAGCATAGTCGAGTGGGTGGCTTTGGCAGTGCTGTGGCAGAGTGGTTTATGGCTGAAGGCAGAATGGCACCGTTGATGAGTTTTGGCACAGAGGATGAGTTTATGCATGAGGTTGGGCATCAGGCTTATGCCCGCAAGCGATATGGGCTGGCGGCCCAAAATCTATCAGAGAAAATTATGTCGAGGCTGGGATGCAGTTAATCAGGAGATTTTTGGAAGTATGGTTAACAGCAGCGCAGTTTGGGCAAGCAAAAGCCCAACAGTCCACTTAATGATGTCAGCCTTAATTCGGTGTTCTGTAGCTTCTAGTCTGTTGTCAAAATGCTCTTTTGAAACAAGCTGCTCTTGTGACTTGGCCAGAATACGGACAACAGTCTCAGCCTGCTTTTCAGTGAAGTCAGCTTCGCACAGTTCTTGAATAAGCTGATGAGTGTCAAATGTCATGGTAGTCATGAGTCTGAATATAGTTGTGGTCATGAGAACTGTCAAGATTTTAAAAAATACTGGGAAAGGTAATTAGGATAGATTAGTATGCGTATCGGTATCGATTTCGACAACACAATCGCCTGCTATGATGAGCTGTTCCATAAGGTGGCTCTGGAGCAGGGGCTTATTAACAACTTGACTCCAGCTAACAAGGTTGCCGTTCGCGATCATATGCGCAGCCGTGGTCAGGAGGCTGACTGGACTGAGCTGCAGGGCGTTGTCTATGGCAAGCGAATGAAGGAAGCGGCCATCTTTTCAGGGGTACTTGAGTTTATCGCCTATGCAATAGAGAGAGGGGATGAGGTCTATATCATCAGCCACAAGACGTCCCACCCAGTAATCGGCCCCCGCTATGACCTGCATGCAGCAGCCAGACAGTGGATTGAACAGAATTTGATTTGGGATAAAGCGCTACTGCTACCCAGTGAACAGATCTTCTTTAAACCCACTCGTGAGGAGAAGCTGGCTCAAATCGAACGGTGTGGTTGCGATCTGTTTATTGATGATTTGCCGGAGGTGTTAACCTCAGCGGCTTTCCCTAGGCAGACAGAGGCGATTTTGTTTGATCCAGAAGGGCACCATCGGTTACCAGATACCTTATCTTTTGCAACATGGCAGGAGATTATGGTCTATACAGGGATGGATGACTCATGAATGTGGTCAGTCGTCATGATCTAGAAACTGCCATCGCCTCTTTGATGAAGAGCGCTTCCATCTTCGAACCCGTTGAAGAGATTATTCCCATGCGTGCGGGAGGCAATAACCGTACTTACTGCATTGAGACGAGTAGTGCACGTTATGTAGTGAAACACTACTTTCAGCATAAGGGAGACAAACGGGATCGTTTGCAATCAGAGTATGCCTTCCTCGGCTATGCGGAGCAGGCAGAGGTAGCGGCAGTACCTTGTTCACTGGCTCAGGATCCACAATCTGGTATGGCGCTGTATGAATATATTGCGGGTGAAGCGATACAAAGTGGTGAGATTGGGCAGGCAGAGGTGGATGCGGCGATCATGTTTTTTCTGGCGCTGAATGAGCCCACTGCGCGGAAAGCGGCAGAAAAGCTGCCGCAGGCATCTGAAGCTGCCTTTTCACTGCATGAACACCTTGAAAATACAGAACACCGAATCAGGCAGCTACAGCAGATAGTGCTGGTTGATGAGGAGGACCATAAAGGGGCGATCGTTATCCAGTCGATAGCAACGTTCTGGGGTGAGTACCGGAATCGTGTGTTGGAAGCCGTAAACCATTTGGGGTGGCGAGTTGATGAATCGATAGCATGTGATCAACGTTGCATTTCTCCATCTGATTTTGGTTTTCATAATGCAATCCGTTTGCCTAAAGGGGGGGTTCGTTTTATCGATTTTGAGTATGCTGGTTGGGATGATCCAGCTAAGACCATCGCAGACTTTTTTCTTCAGCCAGCGGTTCCGGTGCCGTTAGAGTATTACGACTATTTTGAGTCGCAGGTGTTGTCTCTGTTTGATCAGCCAGAACTATTGAAACAACGTACTCGGCTGCTGAGAACGGCTTATCAGATCAAGTGGTGCTGTATTGCGCTCAATGTGTTTCTACCGGTCCATATGGAGAGAAGAAAATTTGCCAACCCTCAGTTGGACTCAAATGCACTCAAAACCGATCAGTTACTAAAAGCTCAAACACTATTTAAAACCATTAAGGACTTCAGTTATGGCCTACATTGATTTCATGTCAGCAACACACAAAAGCACCTCGCGTGACTATCTTGCGCGGGTGAATGATCCAGAATTTCCAAAAGCTAAGGCTGCAACACTGGCTAAACAATGGGGCTATGACTACTGGGATGGTGATCGTCGTATCAACTATGGTGGCTATCGTTATATGCCGGGGCGATGGGCCCCAGTAGGGCAGGCGATGATCGACCACTACGGACTGAAGCCGGGAGACAAGATTCTCGATATTGGTTGTGGAAAGGGGTTCCAACTCTATGAGTTGACCCAGCTGCTACCGGGGCTTGAGGTGCATGGAGTCGATGTCTCCAGTTATGCCATTGAAAATGGGAAAGAGGAGATCAAGGATCACCTACAAGTAGGGAACGCTAACAGCCTTCCGTTTCCTGATGACTATTTTGATTTTGTCTTCTCTGTCACCGCTCTGCACAATCTGCATAACTATGACTTGGACAAGGCGCTGCGTGAGATGGAGCGTGTTGGCAAGAACAACAAGTATCTCTGTGTAGAGGCGTACCGGAATGAGGAGGAGAAGGCCAATCTTCTCTACTGGCAGGTGACCTGTGAGGCCTTCTGTACACCAGAAGAGTGGGAGTGGTGGTTCAATCAAACCGGTTATACTGGTGACTATTCCCTGATCTATTTTGAGTGAGAGAGTGATGACGATTCCAAAGACAATGAAGGCTGCCATCCTAGTGGAGCAGCGTAAACCGCTTGTGGTGGATGAGGTTGAGCTTCCAGATAGCTT
>JABIFG010000143.1 GCA_018650795.1 Fidelibacterota bacterium | reverse complement strand
TAGCAAAATGAGTTACCGTAACATCAGCCCCGACAATCGCGGCAAAAGTAACTTCGGCATTACTCGCAGCAGTACCGCCGCTTGATGCTGCAAAAGTGATCGCTTGACGCACGTAGTTTGTGTAAGTACATTCTGTGCCGCTTCCCGCGTCTGTCGGATCAGACTCAAACAGCGCGATATAGACGGTGGTAGGCATGGTGAATGCTGCTGTTCCAAGCGTGTGATCCACTACTTTATTTTCAAGATAATTGCTTGCTTCTGACATTATAGTTCCTCTGTGATAATTCTGATTGAGTCAGGAATGTTTCGCGTCCCTGACCCTAAAATGAAATGCGTCTCTAAAATATAAAATAGCTTTGAGTTCCAGCCGCTCTCTAAGTCATGCGTGGCTCCTATAATATCACCGCGCTCCAGATCGATTTGGGTTAATGGGGATTTGAATTCAAAAACCCGCTTAGGGGCTTTGAATCTACCAATATACCCGTCTATAGTATTTCCAGCAGTTGTTGCAGATTGAACAAGATCAAACCTAAACTTGCTTGTACCCTCTTTTACGCCGTAAGAGGCGATGGAGTCGCTATCGGTAGAGTCCTCCGTAATTGTATATTCACGGCCTATAAGCGCGTAGGGGGCGCTGATGCTGTTGATAATCTGCGCGTAGGGTGTCCAGCGCATGACCGCACTATTTAAAAGCGTGTCGCCTTTTCCTATCAACTTATCAAAAGGCTTAACAACCACATTATCAATGGCGATATCAGCATCAGTTGGGGCTTGCGATCCAAACTTTACGCGCGCGGTAGTGCCAATCGCGGTAAAAGCTATGCTGACCACATCTCCCCAAAAAGTAGGCGTTCCAATTGGTATTACCTCTTTCGCGTAAATATCTTCACCTGTTGGCTTGGTTATGTGAATTTGCGCGGCGTATAACAGCGTTTTCACAACAAACTGGACAACATAAGTACCCCCATCTACCACGGTGACATCTTGATAAAACCAGCCTTCTGTTACCCCGTTACCATCAATAGCGCAACCATAACCGCTACCCTCTGCCCCAGTGACTTGGTAAGTAGTATCACTCTCAACAGTCCAGTTATCGGGGACACTACCCGTCCACGCCTCAAAATCCCCGTTGGTGGCTAGGTTTGCATCGCGAATCCGCGATAACTTCGCAAGGCCGCCGTCCCAGTGGAATTTTGAGTATGATTGATAAGCAATCTTTCGGCATAAGATCATCAGATCCGATTGCTTGCCCAGCCTAAAGCCCAGATCATAATCACTACCGAAGCCTTCACTATCAGCCGTCAAGGATGTATGCAGATCCCCACTGACCACACTATTTCCGTAGTTCAGCAGAAGATGTTCAACAACCTCATCTGGTGAAGATTGGCTATAGCCTGTGCAGTCGACAGTAATACCTCTTACATACCGCTCTCTATTAATTGTGCTCACCGTCCCCGTCTTGGTTGCTGATCCACTCTTTATTAGCGCTGCTTCGGTGTACGGGACACGTGATACGGATATTACGGTGACCTTATAATACCCAGTTGCGGAGTCTTCGCAAATCAGGTCAAAATCATCACTGGATGATATAAAATTAGCTGTTGCCACCCCCTCCACTTGGTTGTAACCTCCATCACTATAGGAGAATAGCCCAAGAGGTGTCTCACTCCCCATTCTGCAAGTGATGTCCGCCGCCCCGCTTGAAGAGGCATTAATGGGGTGAATGGTTGCTGTGACTGTAACGAGAGAGCGCTCCAAACCTGTAACGCTGGAGAATGCGCCGTCCAGCGTTACGGCACTTCCTGTATTTATAGTGAATTCGTGGGGTAGGGAGTTTCCGTCCAGTGTTGTAATATTCTGGGTTGGCTGGGCGGTGTGCGCATCGGAGGTGAAATCGATGGTATCATTAACTGATATATTCTCCGTCACCTCTTCAGTCTCTGTGATAAACGGGTGAGATGTAAAGCGAACGTATGCCCGCCCTCCAGAAGCAACAAGAGTACCTCCTGTCACCGCCACCCCATCGGAGTAAACCGCATCAAGGGCAGTGATAGCGTGGTCTGCAATCAGAAAATCGTAGTTTGCCTGGTCATTTACGACTGTCGCGCCTCTATCATGAGCAATCGGGCTTGTACCTCTGGTGCATCCTGTGAAAGTGCTCCCGCTTTTTGTCCCTAGCGTAATGTCTTCACCATCAATCAGAATCACATCAGACCCATCAAAGTCTGACGCATCGGATAAAGCGATGGTGGTGGCGACATCAGTTAAATCAGAGGCCAACTGCGTAAAACCACCAGCGCTCACAGCATAGGCGGGCTGATTTTTTACTGAGCCATAAATTATCGGCATCATCTCACCAACAGCCTCTTTTCGCGCATTTGCGAAAGTGGCTAGGGAAATAAGCTCTCCGATAACGGCATTCTTAGCATCTTCGATGGACCGCAAAGCGCAGACTATCTCAGTCTCTGTTAAAGTGACAGGATCAGCGACGATGCCGCTGAACATCAACAGGCGGTCGCTTGCGCCTAACGATTCATTTTCAAACCAGAGGTATATTTTAGCGCTATTACCTATCCTAACATCCGCATGTATCGACGCGGTGAGAGTGACTGATGTGGCTGTCATAACCCCGCCACCGCTCATGCGATCATTGATGGCAGATATATCACTCCACTCAACTACCTCAGCAGTGTAACTATTGGTGCCGTCACTTACAGCCCGATCAGCGTAGTGATTCCCGTCAAGCTCCAGCAACCATACGGGCGTTGAGCCTGTCTTAGCCATCGCGGTCTGAAATCCAGCCGTTGGCGACTTCACTCGATAAACTCCAAGCTAACCTGCCAAACGCTGTCCTTTTTAAGCTCCATGATCCTTCCGTCTAGTGTGGAGTGGCTGAAGCGTACAGTACGATCTACCCCCCAAGGGTCGTTCATGGTAAATGTGTTGGTGGTGCCTTGAGCATCAGTAGTGAACAGGCCCACAAGATCAGAAACCTCCTGCGAATCCGTCATTATGAAGTTCATCCGAGTCACATACTCAGTGATACCTTTATCGTAGCCATACCGTGTGCCTCCGTCTGTCATAAAATTCACTGTGTGTTTAACGGGCTGTCTAAACTCCAGCGGCTGGATTGGGTTAGGTAACGTGGCAGTGTATGTACTACCAGTTAGTGTGACGCTCATCGGGATAACTCCGGTGTGGGAACGCCCGTAAAGACGGCGTTATTGATGACACTTGTAACCGGACGCTCTGCACGTCTTGAAGCCGCCGCACTGTTGGCCCCACTAATTTCGTCCTGCGTGCCTAGTACTTGGGGGGCGGTGTAGTCTGAGCCAGTAGCCCAATCACGTATATTCTCAGACGCTGCATACGCACCACCAGCCAAAGCCCCTACACCCCCGCCAAGCATACGACCTGCCGCCGCACTGCCCAACACGTTCAAAATGTCTTTATTGGCATCGTACCAAATACCAAGCTGCTGCAAGGTGGTGTGGAGAGAACTGAAAGAGGTGGTGAGACTATCAACTCCCGCCGAGAAAGCTCCCGCACCTTCGCCCCCACCGACCAGCCACTGCCCCAGACTCTCCAACATTTCTATTAATTTACCTCCCCAGATCATAAAAGTATCAGTGAGCAGCTCCTCGTTAGCTTCCACCCATTCTTTAGTAGCGCCAATCATGGCTCTAAACTCTTGGATCATCGATTGGACAACTGGGGCCAAAGTCTCGCCAAGAGCTGCATAGAGATTGAATGAATCCGTCTCCAGTGCGGAGAATTGACCCGATAATGTCTCCGTCGCGGCAGCCGCATCTCCAGCCATAGCCGCGCTTTCTCCGAGAATGCCGAAATACGTAGCTTCCCTCTTTTCGGCTGCGGATAGTTGCGCAACAGTCTTACCTAAGTTTGTCGCGTAATCTTTCTGCATCACCGAGAGATTCTTGGTTATGCCTGCGTTATCAACGAGAATACTGTTCTCGTTCTTCACACCTTCAGCAGCGCTCACGACAGCTTGCCCAAAGGATAACGCGCTCTGTCTACCGAAAGCTGCACTGTCTTTGAAGGCTTTAAGCATTTCAACGGCCTTGGGTAGCCCGAAACCTGCCAGTAGAAGATTCTTGAGTGCTGTTGAGGAATCCGCGACAGACATCAAACCGTCTTCTGAAAGCTCAATGGCTGCTTCCTTTGCGCTCTCTGCGTCAACAGTCACCCCCTGACCCATCGAGCGGAAGTTTTCCCCAACTTTATTGGCTACCGAGGAAAGCCCACGCATCGAGTTTTCCATTGTCATAAAGGATTTGATGGATTTACTCGCAACACCCCCCAGCGCCATTGATGATCCAAGCGCGACAAAGGCGGTTTTAAGATTAAACACCACGTTAGACACGCCCTTCAACGCCCCGCCAACT
>JABIFG010000142.1 GCA_018650795.1 Fidelibacterota bacterium | reverse complement strand
TGCCATTCCCTCTGAGCTGGTTGAAAGTGAATTGTTTGGACATGAGAAAGGTGCCTTTACAGGCGCAGTTGGTCAGAAAAAAGGTAAAATTGAGATGGCCAATGGAGGTACCTTATTTCTGGATGAAATTGGCGATATGAGTCTATCCGCCCAGGCCAAGATTCTCCGTGTCCTGGAAGATGGAAAATTTGAACGAGTTGGTGGAACACAGACGCAATCAGTTGACATACGACTGCTAGCAGCTACCAATAAACCCCTGGAGGAGATGGTTTCAGTTGGCAGCTTTAGAGAGGATCTATTTTATCGTCTCAATGTAGTTCCTATCAATTTGCCACCCCTGCGTGAGAGAGAAGGTGATATTAAAACACTTCTCAATCACTTCTTAACCTTTTATGCCGCTGAGTTAAGTCTCTCGCCCAAACAGTTTACCCGGGATGCCATGAATATGCTGGTTGGCTACCCCTTTCCTGGAAACATCCGTGAACTGAGAAATCTCATCGAGCGTTTATATATACTGAGTCCTAATGAAGAGATTGATTTACCTGAGGTAAAACCACATTTGAATCAGGTCGTCTCTGGAGAAGGAGATACGGCAATCTTTACTGAAACTCGTCCATTTGCTGACGCAAAAAGGATGTTCGAGGAACGCTTTTTGGAGTCACAACTCCGTCAGCATGCTGGGAACATTAGCCGCACTGCCAATAGTCTGGGGATGCAGCAGTCAAATCTTTCCAGGAAATTAAAAGAACTCGGTCTGGGTAAATCGTAAGCTCCCAATAACACATGCAAAGTACTGATGCTGACAAGCCAGTTGCACAATATGGGACAATATTTATCATAAAATAAATGTTTACTCTAAAATATTTTATTCCAAGTTGAAGGGTAGGTACTAAGCAGGGGTTTTCGCATGAGAAAGTTATGGTGCATCACCTACCCATACTTGTAAAACGTTGATGCGATATGTGAAAAGATTAGATAGGCCCCCCAATAATTAGAAGGCTTCCATGAAACAGCAGATTATTATCTTAATATTGCTCATTATGTTCGGCACAGTCTGGGCTGAAGGCCAAAAGAAGCATATTAATGCGGTTAGAGTATCAACCCCGCCAACGATTGATGGAGTAATTGACGAGGCTGAGTGGGATTTGGTCTCCCCGGCAACCGACTTCTTTAACTTTATGCCAAAAAGCGGTGGTTCAGCACCAGTAAAAACAGAGGTTAGATTTCTGTATGATGATGTCGCACTGTATGTTGCAGCCACCATGTATGATCCTGATCCGACAAGTATCAAGACTCAACTGGGAAAACGCGATGATGATGAAGCGCTGGCGGATTGGCTGGGATTTTGGATCAATCCCTTTAACGATGGTGCCAATGAATTGAACCTGATGGTTACAGCTGCTGGAGTCCAGATTGACCGTAAATGGACTCCAAATGACCGAGATCCTAACTGGAATCCTGTCTGGTCAAGTGATGTAACAATTCATGACCAGGGTTGGTCTGTCGAGATGGCCATCCCGTTTAGCCAAATAAGATTTCCCTCCAGGGATATCCAAACCTGGGGCTTGAATATGGCTCGCTATCATGCGACACCTCAACTCATTTACACCTGGACTGAACTTGACGTTGCTATGGGCAATTATGGTCAGCAGTCTGGGCTGCTAAATGGAATTGAAAATATTGAAACCCCTTTGCGTCTATCTTTTACACCCTATGCCTCAACCTCGGTAGAACACTTTCCCTTCGATGAACCTGGTAAGAGTAACATTTCCACCAGTTATCGGGGTGGTATGGATCTTAAATATGGAATTAATGAGAGTTTCACCCTGGATATGACTCTGATTCCCGATTTTGGTCAGGTCCAATCCGACAATGCAGTCCTCAATCTTTCCCCTTTTGAAGTTCGGTTTGATGAGCATCGTCCCTTTTTCACTGAAGGCACCCAATTATTACATAAGGCGGGTCTCTTTTATTCCCGCAGAGTGGGTTCCAGACCTGCCAGATATTGGCAAGTGGAGGATGAGGAAATACTGCTGGAAGGTGAGACTGTTAGGTCAAATCCAGATGAAACCCAGCTGCTCAATGCTACCAAAGTTACGGGTCAGACTGTGAATGGTATAGGTCTTGGCTTATTTAATGCTATCACGGCGCCTGTGCATGCTACCATCGAAGATTCCCTGGGAAATGAACACCAATATCTTACGAACCCCGCCAGCAATTATAATCTGATTGTGGTGAGTAAAAATCTGAAGAATGGTTCTGATTTCAGCATTATTAATACCAATGTTCAACGTTTTTCCGGTGATGATACATCAAAGGATTTCAGAGATGCCAATGTGATCGGGTTTGAAACGCGGTTGGCCTCCTCTGATTCAAAATGGGTTTTAGAAGCCAGTGGTGCCTTTAATAAGGTGAACTTTGGCGATAGCAGTTCCACCGGATTCAAATATCACGTTGAAGTTGCGGAAGGACAGGGAATCTTTCAATATGGAGTCGGATTAGGAGCCGAAAGTGAACATTACGACCCCAATGATATGGGTTTTCTGAGACAACCCAACGAACTTGTTCAATTTGCATTCGTAAGTTTTAGAACGATTGATCCGGTCTGGATCGTCAATAGTGCAAGCCTGAGTATAAACGAATCATATTCCTGGCTTTTTAAGCCCCGTCTTTATGCGCAGATGGAATTACAGGCAAATTACAATGTGACCTTTAAAAACCATATGTCGACAGGCGGTGGAACGACATGGCGACCTAAATATGCCCATGATTACAATGAGCCCAGAGTTGAAGATCGATATGTGTACATCCCCAAATTTGCGCATGCCCACCATTGGATTTCGACCGATAGTAACAAACCATTTTCAACCAGTGTATGGCTGGGTAGGTCCACAACCACCACCCGTGGTACCTGGTGGCATGGTGGCGGATTCAGTCCAAGCTGGCGGGTAAATAATCAATTCCAGATTAAATATGAACTAGATTTGGATATTTTAGAGAATGATTATGGCTTTGCTGAATTTGATGATCAGGACGATCCCGTATTCGGAAGACGAAATCATTCGACCATAACCAATTCATTGAATTCACAATATATCTTCAGTCGGAATCTGGAATCGGATCTAAGGATGCGCTATTACCGGTCTTCAGTAGAGTATTTGGATTTCTATGACCTCCAGGATGATGGAAACGTAGTGGCAAGAGATTACTCTGCTGATCTCAGTACGGTATTTAACGCCTTCACCATCGACGCAGTGATGACCTGGCGTTTCACACCTGGCAGCGAATTGAATATTATTCTTAAAAATGCAATATATGTAGATGGTGATGATCCAGGTGTGAGTTTTTTCGATGACTTGCGGGATTTGGGCTCTCAAGATCAGAGCAATAGTATCTCTGTGAAGCTGCTATATTACGTTGACTCCTGGTCCTTGAGACATCGTCTGAAGTAGTTAGCAATCAAACAATCGATATTAAGAGGGGTACTCACTTTTTGAGTAGCCCTTTTTTTATCCGCCTTTGCGAGATTGATGTGCGAGCATACGAACAGAAGACCCTGTGCATGCACCGGAATGCTTGATACCCATTTTCGACGGGCGGATAACCACGGCGAAGTCCCGATATTTTTGTCGGGACGAAGACGGGTTATGGAGCCCGAACTACGGGTTGGTCACTGAGATCATCGAAGTGTTACCCGTGGAGTGCTCCATACTTTCGCTACTGATTTGATCCCCCCTCTATAAATCATCCCTCCTTAATACATAATATGGCACAAACCTTGCCTTAAGCATGGATTGAAAACAGGAGTGCCAAATGTATAAAATTCTAAAAGCCGAGTTCATTGCCCCCAATGTGAAAAGTTTCATTCTTGAAGCACCTCATATTGCCAAAAAACGTCAAGCCGGTCAATTCGTCATGTTACGTGTTCATGATAAAGGTGAACGTATCCCAATCACAATTGCCGACTCAAATACAGAAGAAGGCTGGATCAACATCATTGTTCAGGGACTGGGAAAAACCAGTGCCCATCTAAATACGCTTGAAACAGGTGACCATCTACAAGATCTAGTTGGTCCTCTAGGTTTGCCTACCCATATCGAAAATTGGGGCACTCTGGTTTGTATAAGTGGTGGCGTCGGAACAGCCGAAGCCCTTCCCATTGCAGCTGCCGGAAAAGCAGCCGGGAATAGAGTAATTTCAATAATTGGTGCTCGCAATAAAGACCTTATCATCGCTCAGGATCAAATGGCTGAGGTTGTTGATGAAGTTCGTATTTCTACTGATGATGGCTCTGCCGGTCGCCATGGTTTAGTCACCGATGTATTACAGGATCTCATGGATGAAGGTATCAAACCTGATATGATAGTCGCTATTGGACCACTCCCCATGATGGAAGCCGTATCTAATCAGACCAAAGAAATAGGCATTCCCACCATGGTCAGCTTGAATGCCATTATGGTTGATGGTACTGGTATGTGTGGAGCTTGCCGAGCAACAGTTGGCGGAAAAACTGTCTTTGTCTGTGTCGATGGACCAGAATTTGACGGACATCAGGTTGATTTTAAGGAATTGGGCTCGCGTCAGAGAATGTACAAAAAGCAGGAAGAAGAATCGCATAAGTGCTTTCTGGAAAGACAGATGAAAAAAATGAAGGCTGAACAAATGAAAGAGGAGGTCCCAGCATGAAACGCGAACGTCCCCAATCATTTAATACTGTACCTATGAAAGAACGTCTGACGATTCCCCGTCAGGATATGCCAGAACAGGATGCCACGCTCCGCAGCGCAAATTTTCTTGAAGTAAACCTGGGACTCACACCTGAACAGGCTGTGATTGAGGCTCAACGCTGTATCGAATGCAAAAATCCAACCTGCATGGAAGGCTGTCCCGTTAACATCAAAATCCCTGATTTTATTCAGTTGATCTGCAATGAGGATTTTATTGGGGCTGCCAAGAAAATTAAAGAAGATAATTCATTGCCTGCTATCTGTGGTCGAGTCTGTCCACAAGAGACCCAGTGTGAAGAAATCTGTGTTATGGGTAAGCGCTTTGAGCCGGTTGCCATTGGTCGTCTCGAGCGATTTGTGGCTGATTATGCTATGCAACACGGGAATGGATCAGAAGAGATCTTCGGAAAACCAAAATCAACCGGACAAAAAGTCGCCATCGTTGGATCTGGTCCAGCCGGTTTGGCTGTTGCGAGTGATCTCATCAAAGAGGGTCATGCAGTTACCGTATTTGAAGCCTTACATGAGTTTGGTGGTGTGTTGGTATATGGAATCCCAGAATTTCGCCTCCCCAAAGCCATTTTGCGCGAAGAAGTAGCTACTCTCGAAACAATGGGTGTAAAATTTGTAAAGAACTTCATTGTTGGTCGTACCATGACCATACAGGAACTCATGGCTGATGAAGGTTATGATGCTGTCTTCTTGGGCTTGGGGGCCGGATTACCACGATTTATGAATATCCCAGGTGAAAACCTGAATGGTGTTTATTCAGCCAATGAATTTCTTACCCGCTCAAACTTGATGCGTGGTTATGAATTCCCAGAATGGGACACTCCGCTCTATCGTGCCAAGCATGCTATCATTGTGGGTGGCGGTAATACTGCCATGGATGCCGTTAGAACATCCAAACGTCTTGGAGCAGATGAAGCATCCATCGTTTATCGTCGTTCTGAAGAAGAGATGCCCGCCAGAAATGAAGAAATTCATCACGCCAAAGAAGAAGGCGTTAAATTTATGAATCTGGTCAATCCCATTGAATTCATCGGTGATGACCAGGGGAGTGTGATAGCAGCAAAATGTCTGCGCATGGAATTAGGCGAGCCTGATGAATCTGGTCGTCGTCGTCCAGTCCCTATGGAAGGTTCCGAATTTATTATGGATGTGGATATGGTTGTGATCGCCGTGGGAAATGGATCAAATCCCCTCATTTCGCAGACCACGCCTGAAATAGAAACCAATAAATGGGGCAACATAGTCGCTGATGAAGATGGCAGAACCTCTATGGATGGAGTCTTTGCAGGCGGTGATATTGTTAGCGGTGGCGCGACGGTCATTCTGGCCATGGGTGCAGGTCGAAAATCTGCTATTGCGATTAACGATTATTTGAAAGCCAAGGTGAGGAGTTCAGCATGAGCTTAAAAGATCAGGTCAAATCAATGGATATGAGTGGTATTGTTGAAATGTGCATCAACCAGGAACAGCAGGCTATTGATCTTTACACCCTTGCCAGAGATCAGGCCAAAGATGAGAGTGCCCGCCAGAAATTTCAGGAGCTTGTAGATATGGAGACAGTCCACAAAGTTTCATTGGGAAATTTTGAAATTGAAAATTACATCGAACTTCCACCAGCCAACCTGAAAGTTACAGACTATCTGATGGAGCCCGAGTTGAAGGATAATATGACCACTCAGGAAATTCTGATTCTTGCTGCAAAGCGTGAAGATAAAACAGCACGAATGTATCAGGATCTGGCTGATCATTTCCATTTCGACAAAGAGTTGAATACCTTTTTTCAGATGATGGCTGATGAAGAATTACGTCATAAGCATGATCTTGAAACAGAATACGAAAACGAGTTTCTACAGGAAGGTTAAAGAACCCACCTTTTCGAGTATGGATCAAAAAGCACCTGACTTCAGTCAGGTGTACCAAAAAAAAAGATAAAAAGAGAAAACTGTTTCAACGGTTTTAGGTAGGCTTAATCCTACATCTGTTCGGGAGCG